>NZ_JAAGPS010000188.1:0-240 GCF_017105025.1 Paraburkholderia sp. Ac-20336
TAGCAGTACACTAATAGTGCCTAACCACACGCTGATCGACGAACCATGAGTCTGTAGCCGTCTACAGTCAATACTATACAGGTATCATCAAATGTAGTCATTGCTCAGCGGCATGTTAGTAGCAGATCGAGCACGACTAGTGTATCGAGTATCCTTGGTGTGTTGTCACATTCATCATATGTTGTCTTGTCACTACTATGCTCACTCTCGTTTTTTTTTTTTTTTTTTTTTTTAATTATC
>NZ_JAAGPS010000189.1:0-8996 GCF_017105025.1 Paraburkholderia sp. Ac-20336
TCGCCGCGCAGAACGCGAAACCGGCGCCGCGCAACACCCGGCCGGCCGGCTTCAGGGGGCTGCTCGAACGTTTCGCGCATACCGGCGCGCGCTGGCTCGATACGCCGTTCGGCCGCCAGATCGTCGCCGAGGAAGATCGCCGGCTGCTCGAACAATGCGGTTTCGTCGACACGCGCACGCGCGGCCTGTTCCTGATTGCGCGTCTCGCGGCCGGCATCGTGCTGCCGCTGCTGGTCGGCGTGCTGGCGCGCGGACACGTCGCGGGCATCCGTTACCTCGCGCTCGTCGTTATCGCGGCGATGCTGGGCTTCATGCTGCCGAAGTTCGTGCTGGGCCGGCGTGCGAGCAAGCGGCGCGCCGGCGTGGTCAACGAATTGCCGCTGCTCGTCGATCTGCTGCGCCTGCTGCAAGGCGTGGGGCTGTCGCTCGATCAGGCGCTGCAGGTGGTGGTCAACGATTTTCGCGGCATGTTGCCGGTGCTCGCGGGCGAACTCGAAATCGCGCAGCGCCAGTTCGCGACCGGCCGCACGCGCGAGCAGTCGCTGAACCGGCTGTCGTCGAGCTACGACAACGAGGACCTGCGCGCGGTGGTGCGCCTGCTCGTGCAGGTGGACCGGCACGGCGGCGCGGTGCAGGAACCGCTCAAGCAGTTCGGCGACCGTCTGCGCGAGGCGCGCCGCGCGATGCTGCGCGAACGCATCGGCCGGCTCGCCGTGAAGATGACCGGGGTGATGATCGTCACGCTGCTGCCCGCGCTGATGATCGTGACCGCCGGGCCGGGGGTGCTGGCGGTCCAGCATTCGTTCCGCTCGGCCAGGCACTAAGGCACTAAGGATCGGCCATGACTCAGCGTTTTTCCCGGCACAACCCTAAGCGGCATGCGCGTACCGCTGCGGCAGCGGCGGCGCTCGCGGTGCTGGCGCTGCTCGGCGCGTGCGCGTCGAAGGAGCCGCTCGGCTACGGCGTCGGCGCGCAGGCCGAGCGCGCGATGATGACGCAGCAGCTCAACAAGGACCCGGCGCCCGACACGCCGGGCATGTACCTCGGCCTGATCGACCAGATGCAGGCGCAGGGGCTGTACTTCGCATCGCTCGCGCATATCGACGCCTACGAAAAGCAGTACGGCACGAGCCCCGAGACGATCCTGCTGCGCGCCGACGCGCTGCGCATGACCGACCAGGCGCCCGCCGCGGCGGCCGTGTACGGACAGTTGCTGAAGACGCCGCTGGCGGCGCGCGGCTATCGCGGGCTGGGCCTGATCGAGGGTGCGGCCGGCGAATTCGGACGCGCCGCGCAGCAGTTGCAGCAGGCGGCGCTGCTTGCGCCGACCGATGCCACGACCCTGTCGGACCTCGGCTATGCGCTGCTGCGCGAGGGCGACGTCGAGGGCGCGCGCGTGCCGCTCATGAAGGCGGCCGAGCTCGATCAGAAGAACCCGAAGATCGTCGCCAACGTGGTGCTGTATCTGCTCGTCAGCGGCGGCGACGCGCAGGTGCTCGCGGTGATGAACCAGCAGCAGTTCGCGCCGGACGTGCGCGCGGCGCTGCGTGGCGATGCGGCGAAGGTGGCCGTGGCGGAGCGTGCGCGCATGCAGGCGGCACAGGCACAGGCACAGGCACAGGCACAGGCACAGGCACAGGCACAGGCACAGGCACAGGCACAGGCACAGGCACAGGCACAGGCACAGGCACAGGCACAGGCACAGGCACAGGCACAGGCACAGCAAGGCGCGGCGTCGAGGCAGGGCGAGGCACAGAAGCAGGCCAAAGAGCAGGGGCAGACGCAGCCGCAGCCGCCGGCCGCGGATGCACGCACGGTCGCGAGCATGGGCATCGAACCCGCGCCGCGCCTGTTGCAGCGGTTCGCGCAGTAAGCGCGCCCGCTCGTCACGGATTCAGGGAGTGAAGATGACAAACAGAACGGAAACTCGGGGTTGGCGCGCATCGGTGCGCTGCGTGGGGGCCATCGCGGGCGTGTTCGCGATGACGGTGTTCGGTGCCGCTTCGGCTGTCGCGCAGACGAACGAACCGGCGAGCGCGCAGACCGACTCGCCGACCGCCGGGCCGACGCCGGCGGTGCAGGCCGCACAGCCCAAGGTGCGTGCGAGCGAGGTCGGCCACTCGACGCTCGCATGGGTCGACATGCAACGCAGCAACGAACAGGCCGCACCGGCGCTGCCGATGCTCGGCGCCGAAGCCGGGCTCGCGTACAAGCGTTATCTGAATTCGTTCAACAACAAGATTCCCGAGTGGTATGGCTCGACGCTCGGCTCCAGTAGCGGCTCGGGTGGTTCGGGCGGCGGCTCGAACGGCGGCTCCGGTTCGGGCTCGGGCGGCTGGAACTGATATGAGCAAGGCTTCGGTCCAGACGTCGCGCGAGCCCGCGGTGGACGCGGCGCATGACGCCCCTGCAGCCGGTGACGCGCGCCGCCCGCGCGTGCGCTGGCTCGCGCGGGTGCGACGCGCGGGCAGCATGCGCCGTCAGCGTGGTTCGGTCGCGATGGTCGCGGCGATTGCGCTCGGTTTGACGCTCGCGGCGCTCGGCGCGATCGACGTCGGCAACGTGTATTTCGTGCGCCGCGAGTTGCAGCGCACGGCCGATATGTCGGCAATGGCGGCTGCCCAGGTGATCGGCTCGCAGGGCGGCTGTACGGCCGCGCAGAGTACCGCGTTCTCGAATGCCTCGAGCAACGGCTTTAACGCCGACGGTCAGACCTATACGCTGAGCCCGACCTGCGGCCGCTGGGACACGAGCAGCAAGACCTATTTCGGCTCGAACAACTCGAACGGCAATCCGCTCAATGCGGTGCAGGTGCAGGTGACGCAGAGGCTGCCGATGTTTTTCCTCGTCGGTTCGCCGATCAACGTGACGGCGACGTCGACGGCGATGGCGACGAACATCGACGCGTTCTCGCTCGGTACGGGCATCGCGTCGTTGAACACGCAGCAGTCGGCGCTGCTCAACGCGATTCTCGGTGGGCTGCTGAAGAGCAGCATTTCATTGAGCGTCGGCGATACGCAGAGTCTCGCGAGCGCGCATATCAAGCTCGACGATCTGCGCGCGGCACTTGGGGCCGCGTCGATGCAAGGGCTGCTCAATACCACGGTGAGTTTTCAGAACCTGATGGTGGCGATGGTCAAGGCGTTACAGGCCGGTGGCGATACGGTCAACGCGAATATTCTGCAGGCACTGGAAGTTGCGGTGCCGGGCGGGCAGAACATTACGATCGGCGATGGCGGCACGTCCGCGCCGGGCTTGCTAGCGCTCGGACTCGCGAATGCGAATTCGGCGGCGACCGCGACGATCAATGCGTTCGACGCGCTGATGGTGGCCGCGCAGATTGCGCAGAGCGGGCCTAACGGCACGCCGGGGCCGGTGATCAAGGTGTCGGCGGGGCTTGCGGGTATTGCTAAGATTTCGTTGCAGATGATCAATCCGCCTGTGCTCGCCGTGGGTGAGGGGGGGACGACGACCGTCAACGGCGTGACGGACTATCGAACGAAGGCGCGCACGGCGGTGATCAACTTGGGCGTTACGTTATTGCCGGTGGGGCTGCCGACGCTCACCGTGGGCGTTCCCCCGTTGCTGTCGGTATCAGTTGCCGCGCTGAGTACGCCGATTGCCGTGCAGGTGTCCGTTGCGCAGGGTACCGCTGGACTGAGCTCGGTCGATTGCGAGAGCACAAAGGCGGCGACCAGCGCGACTATCGAGGTGACGCCGAGCATCGCGGGAGCCTGTTTCGCAAGTGATCCGGCTTGCACTCAACCGATTGGCGTGGCGGCTGTTTCGGCCCAGGTTCTCGGGGCCAACACAGTAGTGGCCAATGTGATGCTAAACACTACTAGCCAGCCACTGACTCTCGGCCCTAATACGCCAACGCCGCTTGTTTTCAACGGCTCATCGGGTAGCTTCGACTCGGTTCAGAGCGTCAATTCCAACGCAGTGGGAACGGACGCTTCGGTGCTGACCACGCAACTGCTGGGTTATTTGCCCAAGGCCCTGAGCCTGAAGATTCTCAATAACTCGGTCGATCTTTCGGGGCTCATTTCACCCATTCTTACTGCGGTTGCGACGGTGCTCACCCCTCTGCTCCAACCCGTCTTCTCATTGCTCGACGCCGTCGTCGTCCCCGTCCTGTCGCTGCTCGGCGTGCAGATCGGCACCGCCACGGTCCATAACATGTCGCTGACGTGCGGCGTTCCGCAACTGGTCCAATAGCCTATCCAAGATGAGAACCACCACCAAAATCGAGGAACTCGATATTTACGTCTGGGAGGGCAAGGCCGATATCGTCGACCGTGTGGCGCGCTGCATGGCAAGCTTCGACGTCGAAGTGATCCGCGCCGACGATATCGCGATTTCGCCCGAGCGCACCGCGCTGCGGCCGTCGCTTGCGATCATCAGCGTGTCGGTGATCGACAGCGGCGCGCTGATCGTGCGCGACTGGCAGGCCGCGCACGGCATCCCGGTCGTGTGGGTCGGCGCGGCGCCGCGCGAGCACGACCCGGCCGCCTATCCGTCCGAGTACTCGCATATCCTGCCGCTCGATTTCACCTGCGCCGAATTGCGCGGCATGGTCACCAAGCTCGTGCTGCAGATGCGCGCGCACAGCGCGAAGACGCACGAGTCCGACGCGATGATCGCGAACTCCGAGTGCATGCAGGCGCTGCTGCACGAAGTCGACACCTTCGCCGATTGCGACACGAGCGTGCTCGTGCACGGCGAGACCGGCGTCGGCAAGGAACGCATCGCGCAACTGCTGCACGAAAAACACGGCCGCTACGGCCAGGGCCCGTTCATCGCCGTGAACTGCGGCGCGATTCCGGACGGCCTGTTCGAATCGCTGTTCTTTGGCCACTCCAAAGGGTCGTTCACGGGCGCGGTGGTCGCGCACAAGGGCTACTTCGAGCAGGCCGACGGCGGCACGCTGTTTCTCGACGAAATCGGCGATCTGCCGCTTTATCAGCAGGTCAAGCTGCTGCGCGTGCTCGAAGACAGCGCGGTGACGCGCATCGGCTCGGCGAACCCCGTCAAGCTCGATTTCCGGCTCGTCGCGGCGACCAACAAGAACCTGCCGCAACTGGTCAAGGAAGGCACGTTCCGCGCCGATCTCTACTACCGGCTCGCGGTGATCGAGCTGAAGATTCCGTCGCTCGAGGAGCGCGGCGCGGTCGACAAGATCGCGATCTTCAAGGCATTCATCGCGCAGGTGGTCGGCGCCGAGCGGCTCGCCGCGCTGCCCGATCTGCCGTACTGGCTCGCCGATGCGGTGGCCGACACCTATTTCCCCGGCAACGTGCGCGAGCTGCGCAACCTCGCCGAGCGGATCGGCGTGACGGTGCGCCAGATCGGCGCGTGGGATGCGGCGCGTTTGCAGCGCCTGCTCGCGCTCGCGCGCACGAGCCAGCCGGTGCCGGTGGAGAGCGCGGCCGAGGTGCTCGTCGACCGCAGCAAATGGGACATGGCGGAGCGTAATCGCGTGCTGGCCGCGCTCGACGCGAACAGCTGGCGGCGTCAGGATACGGCGCTTTATCTCGGTATTAGCCGCAAGGTTTTGTGGGAAAAAATGCGCAAGTACCAAATTTTCGACGAAGAGCCCGAAACCCGCGAAAGTGAGTAATAATGCGCCGTTTGCACTAAAACAAAAACTGTTGAAGCGGGAACTACATGGACCGAAAGTCGACGCTGCGGGAGATGGCTCTGGCGGCATTCATCGTGTTGGGCGGCGCCGCGCAAGGCGTGAATGCGCAGGCTCTGCAGAGCAGTGGCGCAAGCAGCGCGGTCGTGTCCCAGCCGGGTACGAGCGCCGCGTTGCCGGATACCTCGCAAGCCGGACAGGCGGACACCACCGCATTGACGCCGGACGAAAACCGGCAATCGGCCGCGGGCAACGTGGCGGAATTGCAGCAGATGATCCGCGGCTCGGACCTGACTGAATTACGCACCACCTACAACGGTACGTACGGCGCGAGCCTGCTGTTCTACGGCAAGGAAATGACTTACTACGTCGCGCTGTTCCAGCAGAAGAATTTCTGGCGCGTGATCAAGACGCAGGACGTGACGCGCGCCGAACTCATCTACAAGGATTTCGTGCGGCAGACCGTGCAGCTCTCCGATGTCGAAATTCGCCGCACGCAGCTCGAAGCGCAAAAGGCGTTCACGCAGCGCATGATCGCGTTGTCGCAGGACCGCGCGAACCGCCTGCAGGCCGACCTCGACGTGGCGCGTCAGCAGCAGAGCATCGTTGCGAGCCAGCAGCAGCAGAAGCGTGCCGAGGCCACCGCGCTGGCACAGCAGAAGCAGGCCGCACAGGACCAGTTGCGTGCCGCGCAGCGCCAGGTGCGCGAACTTCAGCGCGAGCTGGAAAGCGGTTTGCCGCCGCACTGAGCGCGCTGGCGTGAACATCGTCATCGCCGGATGGGGCGGGCAGGGCGCGGAGGACGGCGCCGCCCGGTTCATCGGCGGGTGACGGCGCTAGATTCGCGGCAGTGTCGCCGCGGTCTCATTCGCGGCATTTCAATCCCACTTCGATCCCATCTCGATCTCGCATTCCTGCGTAGTCCACAACGGCGTACGCAGGCTGCGCTATCCCCGTCGCACAAAACGCAAAAGCGCGAAAGAAACCCGCGCAGGTTTCATCGCCGCGTCATTCATACCGCTATTCGCATCAATGCCGCTTCCTGCTATCGGGCCGTGGTTTGCGCGTCCGTTCGCGATGCGGCTCCGCCATGTCGACGGCGATCGGGTCGCTCGCGGGAAAACTTTCCATCAGCGCTTCGTCGAGCCGGCTATCGATGGAACTTGCGGCGGAACTGGCCGGTGCGCGCCGCGTGCGCGCGGGGTGAGTGGCATGCTGGTTCCTGCTGGTCATGACGTGCTCCGCAAATAGAGAGTCGACTATTCAGCATAGCGCATAGCGCATAGCGCATAGCGCATGGCGGCCGTGGCCGAACCTCGGCCGGATGGCATAGACCGAACGGCATAGACCCAACGGCATAGGCGCGCCGTTTGAAAGCGGCCTGCGGCGATTCGTTCTCCGTGTGTCTTCGCGTGGCTGCCTGCTGGCGACGCGCGGACCTCACTCAACGACAAGACAGCGAATCAAATGAACGGGAAAAAAACTGCCTGTGCGCGGCGTTTCTTCGCCTCGCACGTCGTGGAAGCGGAACTGGAGCACCTGAATTGGGCGACGAAGCAACCGGCGCTGCGCATGCTCGACGCCGTGTACTGGCGACGTCGCGTGCTAGGGGTCAAAGGAGGATTCGAGCTGACGGATCAGCAGGTGATGCGGCTGGAGAAAATTCTGCAGCGGCTCGGCTCGTCCGCGGACTAGCCGGGCGCTGTGACCAGGCGCTGTGACGCGCGCTTATTCGTTGCCGTTGCCGGCACCGCCCGCGCCGCCATGGTTGCCACCGTGATTGCCGCCTTCGCCGCCGGTGCCGAACAGACGGCGCCGACGCGTGACGACCACCGGGCCGTCCGAACTGCTGCGTTCGCCGACGGGGCGCTCGGAGGAGGCCGGCGCGCCATACGACTCGCGCGGTTCGCGCGGCTCACGATGCTCGCGCGAGCCATGCGGGCCGCGTCCGCCGGTGTGCTCGCCGTGCGAGGGGCGCCCCGTGCGCGGCGCCGGACGCGTGCCGGTGTCGAGCTGGATCGTGGAGATCGCGCGCTTGTAGATGCCTTGCAGGCCGACGGGCGTGCGCAGCATCACCAGATACTGATCGAACGACTCGATGCACCCGGTCAGGCGAATGCCGTTGACCAGATAGATCTCGACGCGCTTTCGTTCCTTGCGCGCAGCGTTCATGAAGTCGTTTTGCGGATGCGATTCTGCAGAAGCCATGGACAATTCGGGTTAGATAAACGGTTGTTCGCCGCGATTCTACCCTTTCTGCTCTATTCGAGGGCTGAACGCGCCGGGGGCGAACTTTATCCACTATAACGGCTTGTGGGCACATAAGCATCCGATAACGGCGCACTGTAACGTTGAGTTACGAATCTGCTGGGCAATGGCGCCTTCTCGCTGCCTCTCCAGGCATGGCCGGCACGCCTGGCGGAAAAGGAAGAGGCGCGCCGGATAGCCGCGCATCGAAGCGGCAGGCCCGCACCGAAACGCGGCGTTCGCCGACGCCGCCGCGCGGTGGAATAAACCGCGCGCCATTGGCGTTCAGTCGTGTAGGGCAACGCCGCACTCCGCGGCCGCCCGCCCGGATCGCGTGCGCGGATCGGCTCGCGCGATCGATCGTCAGGAGACTCATGATGATGAAAGCATCCCGTATTCTGTCCTCGCTCTTCGTGCTGCTCGCGCTCGCCTTCGGCACGCTCGCGAGCGGCGCCTGCGCCGCGACGACCGACAACGCCGCGTCGGGCTCGAGCAGCAACAGCAATAGCAGCGGCGGCGGCTACTGAGCGCCGCGCGCCGGGTGACGTTCGAAGCGGAAGTGATCGCGTGGCTCCCGCAGTTGCGCCGCTATGCGCGCGCGCTGACGGGCGACTACGCCTGGGCCGACGATCTCGTGCAGGATACGGCGGAGCGCGCGCTCGCGCGCTGGTCGGCGTTCCGGCCGAACAGCAACATGCGGGCATGGCTGCTGACGATCCTGCGGCATCTCTACATCGATCAGTTGCGCGGCCGCCGCGAGATCGCCGTCGACGACGAAAGCGCGCCGTGGCGCAATCTCGAAGCGCCGCAGGGCGAAGTCGACGGTCTCGTGCTGCGCGACGTGCAGCGCGCGCTGTATGGCCTGTCGCTCGAACAGCGCGAGGTGCTGCTGCTGGTGGGCGTCGAGGAACTGACTTATCAGGAGGCAGCGGCGGCGTTGGGCGTGCCGATCGGCACGGTGATGTCGCGGCTTTCGCGGGCGCGCGAGCATCTGCGCGCGCTGCTCGCGCAAGGGCCCGCCGAGGGACCGAGCCAGGGTTCGGCACCGGCGGCGCGTAACGTGGCGCCGCTGAAAGTGGTGAGAAATCCATAATGAACAACGACGACTACG
>NZ_JAAGPS010000190.1:0-9231 GCF_017105025.1 Paraburkholderia sp. Ac-20336
CGCGGCGCGCGCGGGCCGCAAGTCCGCGGCGCCCGCGCCGGTGCCCGCAACGGTGGACGTGAGCCGCCTCGTGCTGTCGACGCTGCGCAGCATCCGCGCGCACGACGCCGTGCCGTTCGGCTCGCCGTATCCGGACCCGTCGCTGTTTCCGTGGCGGCGCATCAACCAGTACGCGAACGCGATCGCGCGCCGTCACGCGAGCTGGAACCTGATCGACGATCTGCCGCCGGGCAATCCCGAGCTGATCCGGCAAATCGCGCGGCGCTACGCGGAAAACGGCCTGCCGGTCGATCCGGGCGAGATCGTCATCACGCTCGGCGCGACCGAGGCGATCAACCTGAGCCTGCAGGCGGTTGCCAAACCGGGCGACACGGTCGCGGTCGAATCGCCGACCTACTACGCGATGCTGCATGCGATCGAGCGCCTCGGCATGCGCGCGCTCGAAATCGCCACGCATCCGCTCGACGGCATCGACCTCGACGCGCTTGCCAAGGCGATCGGGCGGCAGAAGATCGCCGCCTGCATGGTGATGCCGAACTTCCAGAATCCGCTCGGCTTTTGCATGTCCGACGAGCGCAAGCGGCAACTGGTCGAACTGCTGGCTGCGCACGAGATTCCCGCGATCGAGAACGACGTCTACCAGGAACTGTATTTCGGAGACACGCGGCCTTCCACGCTGAAGACTTTCGACACGAAAGGGCTCGTGCTGCACTGCGCGTCGTTTTCGAAGAGCCTGACCGCGTCGTACCGGATCGGCTGGGCGCTGCCGGGGCGTTATCGCGCGCAGGTCGAGAAGCTCAAGTTCCTGAACACGCTGACGACGCCGTCGGTGCCGCAGGTCGCGGTCGCCGATTATCTGCGTCACGACGGCTACGACCGGCATCTGCGGCACGTGCGCAAGGTGTACCGGCAGCAGGCGCGCATCATGACGGCGCTCGTGCTGCGCTTCTTTCCGGCTGGCACGCGCGTGTCGGCGCCGCAGGGCGGCTACGTGCTGTGGGTCGAACTGCCGGGCTGGATCGATTCGATGCGGCTCTATCAGGCCGCGCTCGCGCGCGGCATCACGGTGGGGCCGGGGATGATGTTTTCGACGCGCAACGATTTTCGCCACTTCATCCGGCTCAACTACAGCTACCCGTGGACCGCGCAGGCCGAGGCGGCGTTGAAGACGCTGGGGGAACTGGTGGCGGGGATGAGCTGAGCGCGTGCGGCAGGATCGCGAGCGTGGCGAACGACCGGCCCGCGAATCGGGCGACCTAGGAACGACTTACGAACGACCCACGAAGGAGACACGCATGGATGATGACGATATCGACCCGCAGCTCGCCGCGATACTCGCGCAGCTATGGCGCGCGCACCGGGAAACGCCGGGGCGCGCGTGGTCGCTCGCGAAGCTGTCGAAGCAGGCCGACGTGCCGATGAGCAGTTTGCGGCGCCACCTGACCGCGCTGTCGGGTGGCGGTCTCGTCGATACCGCGTTCAACGAGGACGGCACGGGCACAGCGTGTCTGAGCGAGTCGGGCGAGGGCTTGTGCGCGCAGTTGTTCGGCGACGCAGAGGGTGAGGGCGGCGATGCCGACAGCAGGGATGCGGACGACGGCGGTGCCGCCGCCGAGGACGACGCGCCGCGGCCGCCGAGCCTGCATTGATATGTTTCACGGTTTGGTGCGACCCAGTGTGACCTGGTACGACGCAGTGCGATCCAGTACGACCTGGTATGACCTGATGCGACCCGGCGCGTCCCCGCGCGCCGGATCAAAGCCCACTCAAAGCTGACTCATCCCGCCATCGACAATGATCTCGCTGCCGACGATGAACGCCGACTCCGGCGCGGCCAGATGCAGCACGGTCGCGGCGATTTCCTCGGGCGTGCCGAAGCGGCCGAGCGGCACCTGGCCGACGATCTGCGCGGCGGTGGCCTCGAGCGCGGCCGCGTCGAGGCCGAGCTTGCCGTAGAGCGGCGTGCGCACCGGCCCAGGGCTCACCACGTTCACACGTACGCCGCGCGGCAGCAACTCCGCCGATAGCGTCTTCGCGAGCGAAATCAGCGCGGCCTTGCTCGCCGCATACACGGACGAGCCCGGCATGCCGATATGCGCGTTGATCGAACCGTTGATGACGATCGACGCACCCCGGTTCAGCAGCGGCAGCAGCGCCTGGATCTGGAAGTACGCGCCCTTGACGTTGGTGTCGAAGCTCGCGTCCCACAGCGCTTCGTCGACGTCCGCGAACGGCGCGAATTTCGCGCTGCCCGCGTTGATGAAGACGGCGTCGAGCCGCACGCCTTGCGCGTCGACTGCGGCGGCCAGTTCGCGCGCCGCCGCGAGCGAGCCCGCGTCGTTGCGGATCGCGATCGCCCGTTCGCCGAGCGCGTTTTTGGCGGTGTCGAGCGCGGCGGCGTCGCGGCCGGTGATGACGACGCGAGCGCCTTCGCGGGCGAACGCTTGCGCGGCCGCGAAGCCGATGCCGCTGCTGCCGCCGGTGACGAGAATCGAGGTGTTCTGGAAGCGGGTCATTTCATTTCTCCGAAACAGTGTGAGGGGTTGGTAGGAGTGATAATGCGCGTCGCGGACGCGCTTGCCGTACCACTTCCTCGATGCACTCGTTCGAAGATATCGAACATGTTGTGGGGCGCGGGCCGGGTGCGGTTGGGAGGGCGATTCGGAAGGCGATTCGGATGCGATTCGGGGTACAGGCCGGGAGCGGTTCCGGAACGATCCGGGAGCAGGTCGGGCGAAATCGAGGGGCCGCTGCAGGGCCACTTCAGGGTTGATTCAGGCCCATTTCAGGTCCGCTTCCATGCCGTGATAGCCATTTGCCGCCGCCGTCGTCGGAAAACGCCTGGCGACGGGTGACTTGCCTGGGTGCTTTCCAGTACAGTTGGCCCACGGTGCCGTCGAGCGTCGATTGCGCGGCGGCCTCGCGGATCGATGCGCCGCGTGCCGCCTCGCGAGGCGTGCGGGCGAAGCGTTGCCGTCGGGACCGGGCGCCGCGCCATTGTCATACGACGGGTGCAACGTCTATATATAAGTAGGGGCATATAGGGCGGCTGGCGGGAAGCGGCCGTCCAGACTGGGGGAAGGAACAGGAATGACACAACGATTCGTTCTGGGCCTGTCGGTGGCGGCGGGCCTGCTGGCGTTGCCGGTCGTGGCGAGCGCGCAGTCGCAGGCCTACACGACGAGCCGGGTCAACGTGCACGCCGGCCCTGCGGCCGATTATCCGATCGTCACGCAATTGCCGGCCGGCGTTCCGCTTACGGTCATGGGCTGTCTCGGCAACTTCCACTGGTGCGATGTCGCCGCGCCGAATCTGCGCGGCTGGGTCTTTGCAGCGCGGCTCAGTGTGCCGTATCAGGGCGGCAATGTGCCGTTGGTGAACTACGGCACCGTGATCGGCCTGCCGATTGTGGGCTTTGCGATCGCCGATTACTGGGGCAACTATTACCGCGGCCGGCCCTGGTACAGCCAGCAGTCGCGCTGGGCTCACCATCCGCCGCCGACAGTGCGGCGGCCGCCGTGGCATGCTGGACCGGGCGGCCCGCCACCGGGCAATGCAGGCGGACGACCACCCGGCGGCTCACCACCGGGTAATGCAGGCGGACGACCACCAGGCGGCCCGCCACCAGGCAACGTGGGCGGACGACCACCCGGCGGTCCGCCACCGGGTAACGCAGGCAGCCGTCCACCCGGCGGCCCACAGGGCGGCGGCGGTGGCCGACCTTCGGGTGGCGGCGGTCCACAAGGCCCCCAAGGCGGGGGCGGCAACCGCCCACCCGGCGGGCAGCAAGGCGGTGGCGGCGGAGGCGGCAACAACTGAACCGGCCCGCGCACCGCGGCGAAGGCACCGGGCACGCCGGATAGGCGAGGCTTCCGGCATTCCCCGCCCGGCCTCGCGCATAGGCGACGCATTGCAGATATTTCGCACCGGTCTCTCGTAAACCCTGGTGCGCGGCGGACACTTATTTGCCGATGTTGGGTTGGGGGGCGCAACCATGATTTGCGAAGCGACATCACGTGGCACGACGGCAGCCTCTCCAGAGGGCTCCCGCTACCGGGCCGAGCGAGCCGAGGAACTGCTCGCCTCGGAGCGCAGCGTATTGCGGCTCATCACGTGCAACACGCCGTTGCCGGAACTGCTCGACGAGGTATGCCGCCGCGCCGAGGCGCTGCTCGGCGAAGGCGCGTCCTGCTCGATCCTGCTGCTCGACGCCGACGGCGTGCACATGCGCGTCGGCGGCGCACCGTCGCTGCCGCCCGCGTACAGCGCGGCGGTCAACGGCATCGCGATCGGCCCGCGGGTCGGTTCGTGCGGCACCGCGATGTACGGCCGGCGTCTCGTCGTCGTCGACGACATCGAAACCGACCCGCTCTGGGAAGGCTTCCGCCATCTCGCCCGGCCGTACGGTCTGCGCGCGTGCTGGTCCGTGCCGTTCGAAAACGACGCCGGTGTCGTGCTCGGCGCGTTCGCGGTCTATTACCGCACGAGGCGGCGTCCCACTCCCGAAGAAGAGGCGATGCTGCACGATATCGGCGGCAGCGTCGGCCTCGCGGTCCATCAGGACGCGATGGCGCAGCGTCTCGCGCGCAGCGAGGAGCGGCACCGGCTCGTCGTCGATCATCTGAGCGAGGGCATCGTCGTGCAGTCGCGCGCGGGCATCGTGCTCGCCTGCAATCCGAGCGCGCAGCGCATGCTGCGCGCGACGCCGCAGATCGTCGGCTGCCGCATCGATACCGTGATGACGCGCTCGTTCAACGAGGACGGCTCGCTCATCCACGAAACGCAGCGGCCGGTTACGCAGGTTTTCGCGACCGGCAAGCCGCTGCTCGGCGTGACGATCGGCGTCGAGCTGATCGGCGGCGAGGTCGTGTGGATCACCGAGAACGTCGTGCCGATCATGCGGCCCGGCGAGAGCGAGCCGGATTCGGTGCTGATCTCGTTCACCGACATCGGCCCGGTGCGCGAGGCGCAGCGCCAGCTCAAGTTTCTCGCCACGCGCGACTCGCTCACGGGCCTCTACAACCGCGCCTATCTGACCGAGCGGATGCGCGACCTGTTCGAACCGCAGGGCCACGGCAACGGCGGCGACGGCACGTTCGAGCCCGCGGGCGTCGCGGTGCTGTTCGTCGATCTCGACAGCTTCAAGAAGGTCAACGACACCGCCGGCCACGAAGCTGGCGACGCGCTGCTGTGCAGCGTTGCCGAGCGGCTGTCGGCCTGCGTTGGACGCGGCGACACGCTCGCGCGCGTCGGCGGCGACGAATTCGTGATCGTCGTCAGCGCGTATGGCGACACGAGCGAGCTGATCGCCCTCGCGCACCGGATTCTCGACATGATCGCGGTGCCGTTCGCGGTGGCCGGCAACGAGTACTACCTCGGCGCATCGATCGGCATCAGTCTCTTTCCCGAGGACGGCCAGGACGTCGCGACGCTGATGCGCAACGCCGACTCGGCGATGTATCACGCGAAGCAGCGCGGCCGCAACAACTTCCAGTTCTTTACCGCCGAGCTGAACCGGCATCTGCAGCGGCGCTTCACGATCGAGCAGTCGCTGCGCCGCGCGCTCGCCGCCGACGAGCTGAGCCTCGTGTACCAGCCGATCGTCGATAGCCAGGACGGCCGCACGATCGGCGCCGAGGCGCTTTTGCGCTGGTACAACGGCGAGCTCGGCAACGTGTCGCCGGGCGAATTCATTCCGGTCGCGGAGGACGCGGGGCTGATCGGCGAGATCGGCGACTGGGTGCTCCAGCGGGCCTGCGAGCAGGTCGCGCAATGGCGGCGCACGCTCGCGCCGCATCTGATCGTCGCGGTGAACCTGTCGCCGCGGCAATTCAACGACGGCCTGCTCGAGCGCATCGAGCGCTGTCTCGCGCAGTCGGGGCTCGAGCCCACCGCGCTCGAACTCGAGATCACCGAGCGGCTGCTGATGAGCGACAGCGACACCGTGCTGCCGATGCTGAGCGCACTGAGCACGATGGGCGTGCGCATTTCGGTCGACGATTTCGGTACCGGCTATTCGTCGCTGTCCTATCTGAAGCGCTTTCCGCTGCATAACCTGAAGATCGACCGCTCGTTCGTCGCGGGGCTGCCCGACCATCGCGACTCGATCGCGATCACGCAGGCCGTCGTGGCGATGGCGCACTCGCTCGGCATGAACGTGACGGCGGAAGGCGTCGAGACCGCCGAGCAGGCGGCGTTTCTGCGCGCGATCGATTGCGACAAGCAGCAGGGCTATCTGTATAGCCGGCCGGTCGGCGCGAGCGCATACGCGCGCGGCCTGGGCGATGCGCAGACGAGCGGCATGGCGAAGGCGTACTGAGGTGTCCTGACGCGGCCTTCAACGTCCTGACGTGCCGCGGGCGCTTCTGCCGCCGGGCCCGGCACATGGGCCGCGGATGCTTCGGCTTTGCCGTGCGCGATTGTTCTGATTGACGAACAAGTGACTTCGTGTTGCCGGTATTTATCGACGGCGGCGCGCTCCCTAGAATGCTTCCATCGAAACGTAATCAGGCGTGGTGCCGAAGCGGCGCCGCGCGATGGGGGTCGTCATGTCGGAGTTGATCAGAAACCAGCTTTACCGGCCATCGGTCGTGCTGCCGATGGTCGCGCTCATGCAGGTGATGGTGTCGCAGGACTTCAATCTCGGCCAGGTGGGCTGGGTGTTCGCGGCACGCGGAGCACAGGCCGCGCTGCAACGTTCGCGCGCGCTGCTTTGCGCGGTACATTGCCACGCATGACGGGCGCGGCTCGAATAGGCTTCGAGCCTGCGCGGTAGTTCATGCAGCAGTCCATGCAGTGTTCATGTAGTCATCCCGATTAATCCTCGCGGTGGGCGGATGGTGGTCCGCAAGGCAGTGCTCGCCGGGCGGCATGGTTCAAGGCGTAAGATGCTACGGACCTGCACCCAGCCCCGGGAGATTTGCCATGCCACAGCATTTCGACGCAGTCGTGATCGGTACGGGACAGGGCGGTGCGCCGTTGGCCGTGCGCCTTGCCCGAAGCGGCCGCCGAACCGCCGTCATCGAACGCGCGGAATTTGGCGGAACCTGCGTGAACGTCGGCTGCACGCCGACTAAATCGTATGTGGCGAGCGCCCGCGCGGCGCACGTCGCGCGCCACGCGGGCGAACTTGGCGTGCAGGTGAGCTCGATCAGCGTCGATCTCGCGGCGGTCAAGGCGCGCAAGGACCGGATCATCGGCGAGTCGCGCGGCGGCGTCGAAAAATGGCTGCGCGGCACCGAGAACATGACCGTATTCAACGGTCATGCGCGCTTCACCGGCGCGAACACGCTGACCGTCACCGGCCTCGACGGCCAGCTGCTCGCGGAACTGGGCGCCGACGAAATCTTCATCAACACCGGCACGCGCGCGGTCGTGCCGCCGCTCGACGGCATCCAGCGGATCCCGTACTACACGAACTCCACGCTGCTCGAACTGAGCGAATTGCCGGATCATCTCGTGATCGTCGGCGGCAGCTATATCGCGCTCGAATTCGCCCAGGTGTTTCGCCGCTTCGGCAGCCGCGTGAGCGTGCTCGTGCGCGGCGAGCGCGTGCTCAATCGCGAGGACGCGGATTGCTCGGAGTCGGTGCGCAAGGTGCTCGAGCGCGACGGCGTCGAGTTTCATTTCGGCGTGCAGCCGACGCGGGTCGAGCCGCATCCGCATCGCGCGAACGAGGTGTGCATCGGCTTCGAGCAGAACGTGCCGGCGCTCGAAGCCTCGCACCTGCTGTTCGCGACCGGCCGCAAGCCGAATACCGACGACCTCGGCCTCGACGCCGCCGGCATCGAGACGGACCGGCACGGCATGATCGCCGTCGACGGCCAACTGCGCACGAACGTGCCGGGCGTCTGGGCGATCGGCGACGTCAATGGGCGCGGCGCTTTCACGCATACCTCCTACGACGACTATCAGATCGTCGCGGCCAATCTGCTCGACGGCGGCTCGCGCAGCGCCGACACGCGGATCATGGCGTACGCGGTGTTCGTCGATCCGCCGCTCGCGCGCGTCGGCCTGTCGGAAGAGGACGTGCGTCGCAGCGGTCGGCAGGCGCTGATCGCGACGCTGCCGATGTCGCGCGTGGGCCGCGCGCGCGAGCGCGGTGAAACCGACGGCTTCATGAAAGTGCTCGCCGACGCGCACAGCCGGCAGATTCTCGGCGCGGCGATTCACGGCATCGAAGGCGACGAGGCGATCCACACGTTCATCGACGTCATGACGGCGGGCGCACCGTATCCCACGCTGCAATTCGCGATGCACGTGCATCCGACGATCAGCGAACTCGTGCCGACCCTGCTCGACGGTCTCAAGCCGATGCCGTGAGCGCGCCCGCGAGCGCCGCGGACGGAATTGCCCACGACCGGCGCGGCAGCCCATCTCGCGCGCATCGACAAAGCCTTGCCGCGTCGCCGATAATCGGCAACGGCGCGGCTCGTCCGTCAGGCGCGGGCGGGCTGTGCGCTCAACCGCATTCATCTCCGGGGACTCGCAGCATGGGCAAGGGACGCGTCGAAGCCTTCAGCGATGGCGTAATCGCCATCATCATCACGATCATGGTGCTCGAACTGAAGGTGCCCGAAGGCCACGATCTCGCGGCGCTGCGCCCGGTCATTCCCGTGTTCTGCGCCTACGTGCTGAGCTTCATCTACGTCGGCATCTACTGGAGCAATCACCATCACATGCTGCATGCGGTGCAGAAGGTCAACGGCAAGGTGCTGTGGGCCAACCTGCATCTGCTGTTCTGGCTGTCGCTGCTGCCGGCCGTCACGCACTGGCTCGGCGAAAGCCATCTGGCCGCGTGGCCGAGCGCGCTGTACGGCGTCGTGCTGTTCATGTCCGCGATCGCCTATTTCTTCCTGACCCGCACGCTGATCCACGAGCACGGCCGCGACTCGACGCTCGCGAGAGCGCTCGGCGGGGACTTCAAGGGCAAGGTCTCGGTGGTTCTCTATCTGCTCGGCATCGGGCTCGCGTTCGTCGAGCCGTGGGCGTCGGCCACGCTTTATGCGCTCGTCGCCGCGTGGTGGCTCGTGCCGGACCGGCGTATCGAGCATCTGCTGGAGGGCTGAGCATGCTGCTCGCGCTGAAGCTCGTGCTGGTGCCGGCGTTTCTTGCCGCGCTGACGGCCGCCGCGCGGGCGTGGGGGCCGTCGGTCGCGGGATGGCTCGCCGGGCTGCCGGTCGTCGCCGGACCGATCGTGCTGCTGCTCGCGCTCGAACGCGGGCCGGGGTT
>NZ_JAAGPS010000191.1:0-9116 GCF_017105025.1 Paraburkholderia sp. Ac-20336
TGGCGGCAATACGTGGGGCTCGACGGCGGCGTGGTCGGCATCGATACGTTCGGCGAATCGGCGCCGGCCGCCGCGTTGTTCGAGCATTTCGGGCTGACCACGCAGGCGGTGGTGGACGAAGCGCGGCGCGTTGTGGGCGCGACACGCTGAGCATCGGGCGCGGAGCCCGAAGCGCCGAGTCCTAATCATCGAGCCCTGAGCATCGAGTCCCAAGCACCGAGCCATAGGCACCGGGCAACCCGCATCGCGGGCAACCCACGCCGGGTAATCGACACCACGCACCGAGCCCCCATTGCGTCCCCGATCCGCTTTCATCTTTTGAGTCCTGAGGAGTGAATCATGGCCTTCATCACCCTGCGGCAACTGCTGGATCACGCGGCCGAACACGACTACGGCGTGCCCGCGTTCAACGTCAACAACATGGAGCAGATTCACGCGATCATGCGGGCCGCCGAGGCTACCGGCAGCCCGGTGATCCTGCAGGCGTCGGCGGGCGCGCGCAAATACGCGGGCGAGCCGTATCTGCGTCATCTGGTGCTCGCGGCGATCGAGGCGCATCCGGACATTCCGCTCGTGCTGCATCAGGATCACGGCGCGAGCCCGGCCGTGTGCCAGCAGGCGATCCGCTCGGGCTTCACGTCGGTGATGATGGACGGCTCGCTGCTGCCCGACCAGAAAACGCCCGCCGCCTACGACTACAACGTTGAGGTAAGCCGCCGCGTGGTGGATGCCGCGCATGCGGTCGGCGTATCGGTCGAGGGCGAACTGGGCTGCCTCGGTTCGCTCGAAACCGGCACCGCCGGCGAGGAAGACGGCGTCGGCGCAGAAGGCCGGCTCACGCACGCGGACCTGCTGACCGATCCCGACGAGGCGCGCCGTTTCGTCGACGCGACCGGCGTCGATGCGCTCGCGATCGCAATCGGCACCTCGCACGGCGCGTACAAGTTCAGCCGCGAGCCGACCGGCGATATTCTCGCGATCGACCGCATCGCCGACATTCACGCGCGCGTGCCGAACACGCACCTCGTGATGCACGGCTCGTCGTCGGTGCCGCAGGAATGGCTCGCGGTGATCCGCGAATACGGCGGCGAGATTCCGGCCACCTACGGCGTGCCAGTCGAGGAAATCCGCCGCGGCATCGCGAATGGCGTGCGCAAGGTCAACATCGACACCGACATCCGGCTCGCGATGAGCGGCGCGCTGCGCAAGTCGCTCGCGAACGCGCGCGCCGAGTTCGACCCGCGCGCGGCATTGAAGGCGGCCACGGCGGCGGCCAGCGCGATCTGCGTCGAGCGTTTCGAGGCGTTCGGTTGCGCAGGGCAGGCCGCGCGCATCAAGCCGCTGCCGCTCGATGCGATGGCGCACCGCTATCACTGAGCCACGCTCAGGAAAAAACGCGGGAAAACGCGGGAAAAACCAGGGAAAACGAACCAACACGAGGAAAACGAGGGAGAACGCGATGCGCGAATTCCTGATTGCTCCGTCGCTGCTGTCGGCGGATTTTGCCCGACTCGCCGATGAGATTCGCGACGTGAGCGCGGCCGGCGCGGACTGGATTCATCTCGACGTGATGGATCACCACTACGTGCCGAACCTCACGGTCGGGCCGCTCGTCTGCGAGGCGATCCGGCCTTATACGACGCTGCCGTTCGACGTGCATCTGATGACCACGCCGGTCGATCCGCTTGTCACGATGTTTGCCGAGGCCGGCGCGAACCTCATCAGCTTTCATCCGGAAGCGACGCTGCATGTGCACCGGACCATCGAGCTGATCCGCTCGCACGGCGCGCAAGCCGGGCTCGCGTTGAATCCGGCCACGCCGCTCGCGGTGCTCGATCATGTGCTGGACATGCTCGACGTCGTGCTCGTAATGTCGGTCAACCCGGGCTTCGGCGGCCAGGCGTTTATCGAGGCGACGCTCGGCAAGCTGCGGCTATTGCGCCCGCGCGTCGACGCGGCGATGCAGCGCACCGGCAGGCCGATTCTGATCGAAGTGGACGGCGGGGTGAAGGTGTCGAATATTGCGCGGATCGCCGAGGCGGGTGCCGACGTGTTCGTCGCCGGCTCGGCGGTGTTCGGCGCGGACGATCGCGCGCAGGCGATTCGCGGCCTGCGCGCGGAACTGGCGACTGTCGAGGAACGGGTGGGTATCGCGGTGCCGCAATGACCGCGGCGCTTCGGGTGCGCGCTTCAGATCCGCTGTCGGTCCGCTCCAGGTTCGCTCATCAGCGCGTTCGCCGCGGTTTTTCAGCGCTTCTTCATCGTCTCCCCCGGCGCGCACCACACGCCGAGGTCTTCCTCAGCCCGCTCGACCGCGCAGCCCCAGTCGAGCGGCTGGTCCTGATCGAAGCGCTTGCCGAGCCGCCACGCGATTTCCGCGCGCGCGAGCTGCACGCCCATATAGAACGCGTGGCCGCCGTCGTTCTCGAGATTCAGTTGCGGATACAGCGCGAACGGATCGTCGCCGCGCCGATGGCCGTCGCGGTTGTAGACGTGAATGCCCTCGGCACTGACCTGCACGCGGAAATTCGGATCGCGCACGCCGTGCGCAAGCTCGTCGATTTCCGCGGCGCTATACGGAAACGGGCGCTTCGCGTGAACCGTCGCGAGATCGCCGTTGATGCCTTTCGGCAGCACCTGCGCGTCGCGCGCGGCATGCATCACGCGGCGCGCGACGTCGGCTTCGCGCAGCGCGCGCCGCGCATGCAGACTCACCGAGGTCGTGAGCACCGCGCCGATGCGCAACTCGGCCGCCATGCCGAGCAGCACCGCGTTGATGCCGCTCGTGTCGGCTTCGGTCAGCTCGGTCACGTTGCCGATGCCCATCATGATCGCGATGTCGGGATAGCGCTCGCGCAGCCGCACGTAACGCGCGACCGAGGCGGCGAGGCCGAACGGAATCGGGTCGAGAATCGGGTCGGCGAGAAACGCGCGGCCGCGCGCCCCCAGTGCCTCGATCGCGGCATCGAGCGAGACTGGGTCACCCGGTTCGCGCGCGACGAGGATCGGCGTGGCCGGCACTTCGTCGGCGATCCAGAGCGTGTCGAGATTCAGGCTCATCAGATAGTCGGCGCCCGCGCGGCCGCCGCGCAGCAGTTCGTCGCTACGCATCGAATCGACGCTGACGCGATAGCCTTCGGCCTTCAGGCGCCGCACCGCGTCTTCGAGATGCGGAAACGGCGTGTCCGGCAGACAGCCGATGTCGATCACGTCCGCGCCCTGGCTCGCATACGCGCGCGCGCGCGTGGCGATGCCGTCGAGATCGAGGCGCGGCGCATCGACGATCTCCGCGAAAATCTCGGTGTCGTAGCGGCTCAGATCGAACGGCTTCGCCTTGTGGCCGAAGAATTGCGGCAGGTCCTTGACCTCGTCGGGGCCGCGCTCGAACGGCACGCCGTAGTGCGCGCTCAGCGTATCGAGATCGCCGCGGCAACGGCCCGGCACGATCACGCGTTGCGCGGCGAGCGGCGCGGGCACTCTGCGGCGGATCATGTCGGCCGTCATCAGCGCGGCGACCTGCAGGCCGATCTCGCGCACTTCCCAACTGAACGGCGTCGGCGCCATGCCGTCGAGCACGCGTAGCAGGCTCGGTTCGGCGAGCCGGCCGGTCAGGAAGAGGATGTGGTCCATGCGAGGTCGAGAGTCGCGAGGCGTTGAGCGAGCGCCGCTTCGAGTTCGCCGAGCGAGCGCGCGAGCGTCGTGTATTCGAAGCGCGCGAGACGCTCGACGTTGTCGAGTTCGATCGCCCGTGGACGCAATTCGACCCATTCGTTCGGGCTATGCGTAATCACGCTCGGTTCTGTGTCGCATGCAAAGACGATGCCGGGGATGCACTGCTTGCCGGCCTGCGCGTACATGTTGGTCGGCAGCGTGTCAGAGATGCCGTACGCGCATTTGGCGACCGTGTTGCTGGTGGCGGGCGCGATCACGACCGTGTGATAGACGCCGTGATAGAGCATGCCGACCGGCACGCCGCTCGCACTGTTGTCGCGCAGCACGCGAAATTTTTCGCGTAGTTTGTCGAGCGGCCAGCCATAGAGCGGCAGTACTTCCTCGGCCGCCGCCGATAGAAAAAGATCGACGCCGGGCAGGCGCAGCGCAAGCGCGATCGACTCTTCGAGCAGATGGCCCGAGCCGGTCACGCACCACGCGAAGCGCGCGTCCGGCTTGAAGTCGGCGAGATCGCGCGCGGGCTCGTGAGGGGACTGGCTGGCGGACTCGCCTGGGTTCGGGCATGCGGGCGGTCGCGTCATGCGTCGAGATCGAGCGGCATGCCGTCGGGCGGCGAGCCTTCGTGCGAAAGCCGGATATGCAGCCGGCGCATCTTGCGGTACAGCGTGTTGCGGCTGATGCCGAGCGCCTTCGCGACGTTGCTGACGTTCCAGCGATGCTCGTCGAGCAGCGACAGCACGGTTTCGCGCTCATTCAGCTGGATCGCGTTGAGCGTCGAGAGGTCGGTGTCGTCGGCCAGATGCGCGTCCATGTCGGCGGTGGCGAGGCGCAGCGCGGTCGGCATGTCGATGGCCGAGGTGCGTTGTGTGACCTCGGGCGGCAGATGCTCGCAACGGATCGGCTGGCCGTCGGAGAGTGCCACTGCCATTTGCAGCACGTGCCGCAACTGGCGGATGTTGCCGGGCCATGCGTAGGCCAGCAGCGCCTGTTCGGCTTCGGGCGTCAGTTCGGGCGGCTCGCCGGTTTCGTTGGCGAGCAGGTGGTGGATCAGCGGCAGCTTGTCGACGCGCTCGCGCAGCGCCGGCAGATTCAGCTCGACGCCCTTGAGCCGGTAATAGAGGTCTTCGCGGAATTGCCCGCTCTGCACGAGTTCGAGCAGATTGCGGTGGCTCGCGCTGATGAGCTGGAAATTGACCTTGACCGTGGTTTCGGCGCCGAGCGGCGTCACTTCGTGTTCTTCGATCACGCGCAGCAGGCGCGCCTGCAACACGAGCGGCATGTCGCCGATCTCGTCGAGAAACAGCGTGCCGCCGTTGGCCTGCACGATCTTGCCGCGCCGTCCCTCGCGCTGCGCGCCCGTAAACGCGCCGGCGCGATAGCCGAACAGTTCGCTCTCGATCAGGTTCTCCGGCAGCGACGCGCAGTTGACCGGCACGAACGGGCCGTCGGCATGCGGGCTGATGCTGTGCAGCGCCTGCGCGAACACTTCCTTGCCGGTGCCGGTCTGGCCGCGCAGCACGATCGGAATCTTGCGCTGGATCACGCGCGCGCCGAGCTGGATCTGCGAGGCCATGCGCGGATCGCCGAATTCGAGGTGGGCGATTTCGTCGAGCTTCGGCGCCGCCGCATGGTGCCGGTCGGCCGCGCTGCTGCCATTGCTGCCGTTGCCACTCGTGGCGTGGCTGCCTTGACTGCCGCGGGACGCCGGCGCGCTATCGGGCGCGAGCACGCGCGCGACGCGCCCGGTGCTGTTCTGCGGCGTCTGCGCGACGAGGAAAAAGCGGTTCGTCGCGTTGGCGCTATAGACGGTGACCGGATGGAACGAGCCGCGAATGCTGCGCGCGATCATGTCTTCGAGCGACGCGTTGAAGGCTTCCTCGATGCGCCGTCCGCGCAACTCGCTGAGCGAGCGGAAGCCGAGCTGGAACAGGGCGCTGCGATTCGCAGCGAGCACGGTGCTGTCGTCGGCGACCGCGAGCTTGCCGCCGTGCAGCGTGCCGACGAATTCCGGGCGGCTGTGGAAATGGATCATGTTGGCGTGCCGGTAGCGCGCGTCGAGCAGACGGTTTTCGATCATCTGCCGCGACATGCCGACGAGCACGAGCGAATGCTGTTGCAGCAGCTTCGAGCGGCTCGTGACGTCGAGCACGCCGGCGATCTCGCCGCTGTCGTCGAAGATCGGCGCGGCCGAGCAGGTGAGCGAGGTATAGCGCGGATAGAAATGCTCGTGCTGGCAGACCGCGATGCAGTCGCGCTCGGCGAGACAGGTGCCCATGCCGTTGGTGCCGGCTTCGCGCTCGCTCCAGAGCGCGCCGACGCGAAAGCCGTCGTCGGCGACCGCTTCGGCGAACGGCACCGAGGACACCTGATGCACGATCACGCCGCCCGAATCGACGAGCACGACCGCGAGCTCGGGATCGGCCAGCTGCTGATAGAGCGTCGTCATTTCGAGCTTCGAGCAGGCGATCAGATCGCCGAGCGCCTCGCGGCGCGCGCTGAGTTCGTACTGCGTAAGGACGGGCGGTGGAACGAAACGGGACGGGTCCAGCTGGAATTCGTTAATGCAGCGCGTCCACGACTGGGCGACGGAGTCGCTCGTGGGGCGCGTGGTCAATTGATGATTGACCACATTCAGCACTTCTCGGACATGCGTATCGCTGTCAGCGAGCAACGACATGGGGTTTGTCTCCGTTGCGCCATGTCGGGTGCCCTCAGTGCCGCACACACCGCGAATGCCGCTTTATCAAGTCTGTCATCCCCTGGCGCCGCGGAATCTCGCGTTCGCATGCGCCTCGCGACCGGCCCTTTTTTCAGGCGGGTATTTAAAACTTTACGCCCGATGCCGGTTTGGTTCAACCCGAACTAGCACTGAGTTGCCGCAGCGCGCCCGGAATTTGCTTTTCCTGCTCCGTTGCCTCATGCATGACCGCGCCGGCAGGGCGAAGGCAGATGCCTGTGGCAACTTCGGCACACAGTGTGCCGCCCGCCGTGCCGCTGTTCCCGGCACGCCATGCAACCCTTGGGCCAAGTCGCACAGGAGTGCCAATCCATCATGGACCGTCTCGATACCGTTCGTCTGAGCGCTTTTTCCAGTGCTTTCGCGCATGATCTCTCGCCCGCCTTTGCCGGGGAAAGTACGGCTGCGCGCGCGTTGCCCGAGCGCATGGACATCGTGTTCATCGAAAACTTCATAGGACAGACGATCATCGGCATCGACAGCGGCGAGTTGCACGTGGCCCAGCCGGTGCGCGTGAATCTCGCGATCGGCGTGCCGGCGATCCGCGCATGCGCGACGGATCGCATCGAGGACACGGTCAACTATGCCGCGGTGCGCGATGCACTGCTCGCGCTATTCGAGACGCATCGCGTGCGCCTGCTCGAAGCGCTTGCCGAGACGATCGCGCAATTGCTGATCGCCGATTTCGGCGCGCACTGGGTGCGCGTTTCGCTGGCAAAGCCCGCGAAATTCGACGACGTCGCGGCGGTCGGCGTGCAGATCGAGCGGCGTCGCGGCGATGCTTCGGCAACGGGCGCGGGCGTGGCCGGCTATGCGTCGCTCGGCGCGGGGCTCGTGCCGCGTTGAGCGGCGCCGCGGCTTCGCCGCGCTTTTTGCCTCGATCTTTAGCTCACTTCGCCGCCGTCGGCGTTTTTTGCAGACCCAGGCCGCAGGCCTGGTACGCATTCGTCTGCAGGTCGCGGAACCGCTTCGTCTGCGACTTCGCATGATCGACGCGGAATTCCGCACCGCCTTCGCCGCCGAGCGTCGCGTACTTCGAGAACGTCGACTGGTCGACGAATTCGTCGTACGGCAAGGCCGCGGCCATCTTGTCGATCACGCACGAGCACTTGTAGACGTTGGCGAAATCGTGACCGTTGTCGTCCATGCAACCTAGCACGTACTCCACGCGGCCCTGGGTCGGATAGTCGTAGCCGCCCGCCTGCGCGGAAGCGCGGGGCGCGGCGTTCTGCGCCGAGGCGGGCGAGGCCGCCAGCGCCAGGCAGGCGACGACGGCGGCGGCGGCGGCAACGGTAAGGACTGAAGTAACGACTTGCAGCGCGCGACAGCTTATGGTCATGTCATGCCTCTGGGAAAGCATTGAACCCGCTTCACGAACCGGCGCGCCGCATGCGGATGCGCGACGGTGCGCCGGTTCGTGAAGCGACCGGATGCAGCGAGGAGACGGGACTGCCGATAGGGTTGCCAATCGGGCTGCCAACCGGACCGCCGAGGGGCCACCAATCGGGTCACCAGGCGGGCCACCAGCAACGCCGCCGATGACACACCATGAACGGCACGCCGACGGCACCCCGGCGCTAGCGGCCACGCGTCTCCCGCGCGGGCGCGCGCCGTCAGTTCGGCGCGAACGGATGCGCGACGCTGCTCTTCTTCGCGACCACTTCAGCGGCGCTCGGCTCGCCGTTGACCGCGCGCTGGATCGCCTCGCGCGTCGCCTTGTAGTTGAACTCCTGGATCTTCCTGTCGTCGTCGGCCTGCCAGTGAATGAAGACGCCGACGCAGAGGAACAGGTCGTCGGCTTCGTCCTTCGGGATCGTGCCGTCCTCGACGCTGTCGGCGACCGCGAGCGCCACCGCGTGCTGGGCCGGCCCGAACATCTGCACGGCCTGCTTGGCGCCCTTGATCGTCACCTTGTTGAACAGGATCGTGTTCGGCTTGGCAAGCAGATTGGGCGCGACGACGGCGAGCAGCGAGGTGAAGCCATCCTTGTTGTTGGTGAGGGCGTTGCAGAACGCGGTTTCCGCAGCCGAACCTCGCGGTCCGATCAGCAAGTCGATGTGCGCGACCTCGTTGCCGTCGCCGACCAGCGACTCTCCGACCATGACGCGGTTGATCTTGGCCATTCTGTTCCTCCAATTGAGTAGGTATGGACCTGCTGACAGGATGCCGCCCGCGCTCGTCCGGACAGGGCGCCGCATGGCGTGCAGGGATGCACGGCGGTACTAACTAACAGGTTCCGTGCCAGATCGCGCCCGCCCGCTCAGGTGCCGCGCGCGCCGTGCGTGACGTGAGCTGCGGGGCCCGCTTCGATGCAGCGCGCGACGAATAACGTGGCCACGGCGAGGTCCGCGCTGGTGCCGGGGTTGATTGCGCGCGCCTTCAGTTGGGCATCCCAGGCATCGAGTTCGGCGTCGGCCGGCGTGCGGCGCGTGGCGAGTGGGGTTTGCCGCCAGCGCGCGTGCTGCTCGCGTGCCGCAAGCGTGACACTCTGCGCCAGCGAGAGCCCGTGCTTGCGCACAATGTGAGAGTCGGGCCAGCCGCCGAGAAACGCGAGGAACACGTTGAGCATCGCCACCTCGGGTGCATCGGCCGGCGCTGCGCGGCAGGCGGCGAGGCCGGTGTCGAAGATATCCGCGAAACCGTTCGCGTATTGCCGCGCGATGCGGTCGCGCTCGCTCGCGAGCCGCATTGCGTCGCGCAGGCCGAG
>NZ_JAAGPS010000016.1:0-72588 GCF_017105025.1 Paraburkholderia sp. Ac-20336
GAGTACGCACACGCCAAGCTCGACGCCCTGCGCGGCGGCGCGCTGCTTCAGGCGGATCGCCGCCGACAGCCCGGCCGGGCCGCCGCCGACGATCACCACGTCGTATTCCATCGACTCGCGCGGGCCGTACTGCTCAATGAGACTTGCGGGGGTCATTGATGCTCCTCTTACCGTTAGAATGCTTTTTTCGGGTTCGTATTGTGGGCGATCGATCCCCGCACTGCAACCCGATGAACGTAGATTAGCACGATCGTTCTATTTCGTGATGCGGTATCGAACCGTCGCGACGGTCCGGCCGCACCCCGTCAACCGCAGTTGTCACCACAACCGAACAAGGAACGACAATGGGCCGTTCGATCAATCTGGAAGGCAAGGTCGCGCTGATCACCGGCGCCTCGAGCGGGTTGGGCAAGCGCTTCGCTCAGGTGTTGTCGCAGGCGGGCGCCAAGGTCGTACTGGCGAGCCGGCGTACCGAGCGTCTGAAGGAGTTGCGCGCGGAGATCGAGGCGTCCGGCGGCGCGGCGCACGTCGTGTCGCTCGACGTGACCGACTACCAGAGCATCAAGGCGGCCGTCGCGCATGCGGAGACCGAGGCCGGCACGATCGATATTCTCGTCAACAACTCGGGCGTGTCGACCACGCAGAAGCTCTCCGAGGTCACGCCCGCCGACTTCGAATACGTGTTCGACACGAACACGCGCGGCGCGTTTTTCGTCGCGCAGGAAGTCGCCAAGCGCATGATCATGCGCGGCAACAATGCGCAGAAACCGTCGTACCGGATCATCAACATCGCGTCGATGGCGGGGTTGCGCGTGCTGCCGCAAATCGGCCTCTATTCGATGAGCAAGGCCGCGGTCGTCCATATGACGAAGGCGATGGCGCTCGAATGGGGCAAGCACGGCATCAACGTGAACGCGATCTGCCCGGGTTATATCGACACGGAGATCAACCATCACCACTGGTCGACCGAGCAGGGGCAGAAGCTCGTGTCGATGCTGCCGCGTCATCGCGTCGGCAAGCCGGAAGATCTCGACGGGCTGCTGTTGCTGCTCGCGGCGGACGAATCGCAGTTCATCAACGGTTCGGTAATCGCGGCCGACGACGGCTTCGGGCTCGCCTGAGCGCGTCCGGGCGCGAGTTTTTTCAACGTTTCAATGCTTCAAGACAGCAGGGAAGAACGGAAGTACAGAATGAGCGATTTTCACGCAGTTTTCGAAATGGCAATGCCGATTCGCTGGGGCGACATGGACGCGTTCGGCCACGTGAACAACACGGTTTACTTCCGCTACATGGAGCAGGTGCGGATTTCGTGGTTCGAGCAGATGGGTTTTCTCGGCGGCACCGAGGGGCAGGGGCCGGTCATCGTCAATGCGTCGATGGAGTTTCTGAAGCAGTTGCACTATCCGGGCGACGTGATCGGCCGGATGTCGGTGGCGACGCCGGGGCGCAGCAGCTTCGATACCGCGTTCGAACTCGTGCGCGCCGACGAACCCGATACGCTGTATGCGCGCGGCGCCGCGCGCTGCGTGTGGATCGACTATGCGGCGGGCAAGTCGGTGCCGGTGCCCGATTCGCTGCGTGCGGCGATCGAGCGTGCGGCGCTCGTGAAGGCGGCCTGACAGCGCACGCTACGCGCGGCGATCCGGTTCTTTCGCTCAATTCCCGAGCAGCCGCTGCAACAGCTCGGTCGCGTTCCCCGTTTCGTATTTACGCATGAGCCGCGCGCGGTACACGTCGACCGTGCGCGGGCTAATGTCGAGCACACGGCCGATCTGCTTGCTGGTCTTGCCGGTCACGAGTTGCGCGGCGATTTCGCGCTCGCGTGGCGTGAGTTCCACGGCGACGCGCCGTGTCGCGCTCAGATCCTCGAACGTCCAGACGCCCGCCGCGTGCGGGTCGGAGCGCTGCTGCGCGCGGCCCGTTACGTGGCACCAGAACAGTTCGCCGTTCGCGCGCTTCATGATGCGGTCGTCCGCGTAGCTGCCGTAGGCGGTCATGATCGGCGGAATGCGCGCGCCTATGCGCTCGAATTCATCGGCCGACGGATACAGCACCTGGAACGACTGGCTGATCAGCGCCTCGCGCGCGTAGCCGAAAATCGACGCGAGTTCGTCATTGCAGTCGTCGATAATCCTTTCGCGCGACAGCACGAGTCCGATCGGGGCAAGGTGAAACGCGGCGCGGTAATCGAGGGCGGGCATGGGCGGGCGGCAAGTACTTATGTATTTTTGCGTATTGTGCCGTATGGCGGGGCCAGCGTACTCTTTCGGGCAAATAACGGCGCGGCGCGATGCATACCGGTCGGGCCCGGCGCACGGGTCGCCGCGGATGGCTAGAATGAGGTAGCGGCATCATGGCGATGCCAGATTCGCCGTCAGCGATGCGAGCCGCAACGATCGGGCGGCCGGCGCTCCGGTTTCGGGTTTCCATAGAGGAAGGGACAAACTGATGAACAAGGTCTATCCGGGCGCCGCCGAGGCGCTGAAAGACATCGTCAAGGACGGGCAGACGTTCGCCGTCGGCGGCTTCGGGCTGTGCGGCATTCCCGAGGCGCTGATCGCGGCATTGCGCGATTCGAAGGTGCGGGACATCACCTGCATCAGCAACAACGCGGGCGTCGACGGTTTCGGCCTCGGCCTGCTGCTCGAAACGCGCCAGATCAGGAAGATGATCTCGTCGTACGTCGGCGAGAACAAGGAGTTCGAGCGCCAGTACCTGGCCGGCGAACTCGAACTCGAATTCACGCCGCAGGGCACGCTCGCCGAAAAGCTGCGCGCGGGCGGCTCGGGCATCCCGGCGTTTTTCACGAACACGGGCTACGGCACGCTGATCGCCGAGGGCAAGGAAACCCGCCAGTTCGGCGACAGGCAGTACGTGCTCGAACATTCGCTGACCGCCGACGTCGCGCTCGTCAAGGCATGGAAGGCCGACAAGTCGGGCAACCTGATCTACCGCCGCACCGCGCGCAACTTCAATCCGATGTGCGCGATGGCGGGCCGCATCACCGTCGCGGAAGTCGAGGAGATCGTCGAGGTGGGCGAGTTCGATCCGGACGCGATCCATACGCCGGGCATCTTCGTGCAGCGCATCGTGCTAAATGCGCATCCGGAAAAACGCATCGAACAACGTATCGTCCGCGCGAAAGGAGACTGATCATGGCATGGACTCGTGACGAAATGGCCGCGCGCGCGGCGCAGGAATTGCAGGACGGCTTCTACGTGAACCTCGGCATCGGTCTGCCGACGCTGGTCGCGAACCACGTGCCGCCGGGCGTCGAAGTGTGGCTGCAGTCGGAGAACGGCCTGCTCGGCATCGGCCCGTCGCCGACCGAGGAAGAAGTCGACGCGGATCTCATCAACGCGGGCAAGCAGACCGTGACCACGTTGCCGGGTTCGTCGATTTTCTCGTCGGCCGACTCGTTCGCGATGATTCGCGGCGGCCACATCAATCTGGCGATTCTCGGCGCGATGCAGATCAGCAAGAAGGGCGATCTCGCGAACTGGATGATCCCGGGCAAGATGATCAAGGGCATGGGCGGCGCGATGGACCTGGTCGCGGGCGTCAAGCGCGTGGTCGTGCTGATGGAGCATGTCGCGAAGGGCGACCAGCACAAGATTCTCGAAGAGTGCACGTTGCCGCTGACGGGCGTGGGTGTGGTCGACGAGATCATTACCGACCTCGGCGTGATCGAAGTGACCGATGCCGGCCTGAAGGTGATCGAACTGGCGCCGGGCGTGACGGTCGACGAGATCAAGGCGAAGACCGGCGCGTCGCTCGACGTGAGCGCGGTGAGCTGAGCTTGTGGTGACATTGCCGCTTCGCTTGAGACAGGCGGGGCGGTGATAGGCGGTTTTTGGGGCGGGCGAGACGCGAGTCTCGCCCGTTCTGTTTTTGTGCATTCGAATCTTGCATGCCGTCCTACGCCTTCCGGCTAATCCTTGTCGCGCGGCGAAGCGGTTTACAATCGTCGGCAGATCGAGCACATGATGATTTTCGTTGTGATGTCAGTCATATCGCTGCCGTAGCGAGCTGTGTTCAAGATCCCGCGTTCAGGATCCCGTGTTCAAGACCCATCAGCCGCGCCTTTGCAAGGACCTCAGATGACCGCAACGACTTCCGCTTCCACCGCCGGGCGGCCCGAGCCGCGTCAACGTTACGTGCAGTGCGCGAGCGCCGCCGGGCTGCATCGCGTCGCCTATACCGAATGGGGCGACCCGGACAATCCGCGCGTGCTGGTGTGCGTGCATGGACTTACGCGATCGGGGCGCGATTTCGACCGCCTCGCCGCCGACTTCGCCGAGACCTATCGCGTGGTTTGCCCGGACGTGGTCGGCCGGGGCTTGTCGTCGTGGCTCGCGAACCCCAGCTTATACGGAGTGCCGCAGTTCGTCGCCGACATGGTCACGCTGATCGCGCGGCTCGACGTCGAGAGTGTCGACTGGTTCGGCACGTCGATGGGCGGTTTGATCGGCATGGGGCTCGCCGGTCTGCCCGCAACGCCGATCCGCAAGATGCTGCTGAACGACGTCGGGCCGCACCTCGAACCGGCGGCCGTGAAGCGTATCGGCGACTACCTCGGCAAACCGGTGCGTTTCGAAACGCTGCAGCAAGGTATCGATTACGCCGCTGAACTTGCGCAAAGCTTCGGTCCGCTCACGCCGGACGAATGGCGCGAAATCAATACGCCGCTTTTGCGCGAACAGGACGGTGCGTGGGTGCTGCGCTACGACCCGCGCATCGCGCAGCCGTTTGCCGCGGTGACCGAAGACGCCGCGAAGCTCGGCGAGGCCGCGCTCTGGCATTCGCTCGCAGCGTTCCAGGGACCGGTGCTCGTGGTGCGTGGCGAGCAGTCCGATCTGCTCTCGCGTGAAACCGTCGCGAAGATGGTGGCGAGCGGCCCCGCCGTATCGAGCGTGGAGATTCCCGGCGTCGGACACGCGCCGGCATTTCTCGCGGCAGACCAGATCGCGATCGCGCGGCGGTTCTTCATCGGTGACGGCGCGAACGCGTCATAATATTAGGCTCCGCGTGGCATGGACCGTTCGTGGCCCGTGGCGCGCGGAATGCATTTCGACCAACCCACCCCGTTCAGGATTTTTTATGGCAGTCATTCGTCATCACGTCGGCAAGCGTCTTTCCGAAATCGCCGTGCATAACGGCACCGTGTATCTCGCGGGGCAGATCGCCGAAGACACGGATCAGGACATCACGGGTCAGACGCGCGAGGTACTCGGCCACATCGACCGTCTGCTGGCTGAGGTGAACAGCGACAAGTCGCAACTGTTGTCGGTGCAGATCTACATCTCGGACATGGTGCACTTCGCCGGCATGAACGCAGTGTGGGACGAGTGGGTCGCGCAGGGCGACACGCCGCCGCGCGCCACCGTCGAGGCGAAGCTCGCGAACCCGAAGTGCCTCGTCGAAATCGTCGTGGTCGCGGCGCAGCACGGCTAGGCCACGCCCAACGCTGCATGCCCGTTACGCAGTACCGTTGTTGCAATCCCGTTGATTCGTCTGGCCCGGCGGGCCGTCGCACCATGAATACCGAAACCGTTACGAACGCGCCACATCCCCATCCGTCCTTCGACGAAGCGATGGCGTTCGTACGCGAGCATGCGGGCGAGGTGCGGCTGTCGTCGGGCGAACTGCTCGCGGATCACGCGGCGGGCACGGCGTCGATCATGCGCACGCTCAACGTCGATCCGCCGGCCGTGCTGGCCGCGGCGCTGTTTGCGCTGACGCCGCATCTGCGCGATCCCGAGCGCGTGATCGCCGACAACTTCGGCGAGGAAGTCGCGCAACTGGTCGGCGACGTGCGCAAGCTGCTGCGTCTCGGCACGGTCAGCCTGCGCGCGGCGCAGAATGCGATGCCCGAAGCCGGGCGCGATGCGCAGGCCGCGCGCCGTGCCCAGGTCGAGGCGCTGCGCAAGATGCTGCTCGCGTTCGCACAGGACATCCGCGTGGTGCTGATTCGGCTCGCCTCGCGCCTGCAGTCGCTGCGCTATTACGCGGCGGCAAAAGTCACGCCGTCGCCCGACGTGGCGCGCGAGACGCTCGATATCTACGCGCCGCTCGCGAACCGTCTCGGCATCTGGCAACTGAAGTGGGAACTCGAAGATCTTGCGTTCCGCTTCGAAGAGCCGGCCACGTACAAGCGCATCGCGAAGCTGCTCGACGAGAAGCGTGTCGAGCGCGAGAGCTATGTCGCGCAGGCGATCGAACGATTGCAGCAGGAGCTGGCCGCCGCGCATATTCATGCCGAAGTGAGTGGCCGGCCGAAGCATATCTACAGCATCTGGCGCAAGATGCGCGGCAAGGAACTCGATTTCGCCGAGCTTTACGATGTGCGCGCATTCCGTGTGATCGTGCCGGATATCAAGGACTGCTACACCGTGCTCGGTATCGTGCACAACCTGTGGCAGCCGGTGCCGAGAGAGTTCGACGACTACATCTCGCGGCCGAAGCCGAACGGCTACAAGTCGCTGCACACGGTCGTGATCGGCGACGACGGCCGCGCGTTCGAAGTGCAGATCCGCACGCAGGAAATGCATCGCTTCGCCGAATATGGCGTGGCCGCGCACTGGCGCTACAAGGAAGCGGGCGCGCGCGGTTACGGCGGCACCTTCGCGGCGAACGAGAAGTATGACGAGAAGATCGCATGGTTGCGCCAACTGCTTGCGTGGAAGGACGAAGTGTCCGAGGGCGAGCATGGCGCGGAGCGCGCGGCGCAGCCGTGGGAGCAACTGCGTCAGGCCACGCTCGATGACGACCATATCTACGTATTGACGCCGCAGGCGCGCGTGATCCCGTTGCCGCACGGCGCGACGCCGCTCGACTTCGCGTATCACCTGCACAGCGAGCTCGGGCATCGCTGCCGCGGCGCACGCGTCGACGGCGCGATGGTGCCGCTCAACACGGCATTGCAGAACGGGCAGACGGTCGAGATCGTCGCGGTGAAGGAGGGTGGTCCGTCGCGCGACTGGCTCAACCCGCAGCTCGGCTATCTGCAGAGTTCGCGCGCGCGGCAGAAAGTGCGCGCGTGGTTCAACGCGGTCGATTTGCAGGAGCACATCGCGAACGGGCGCGCGATGGTCGAAAAGACCTTGCAGCGCGAGGGCAAGACCTCGGTCAATCTCGATCAGCTGGCGGCGCGGCTCGGCTTCAAGACCACCGACGATCTGTTCTCCGTGGTCGGCAAGGAAGAGTTCAGCCTGCGGCTCGTCGAGCAGGCGCTGCACGATGCGCCGCCGCCCGCGCCCGAGGTCGATGCACCGGAGAAATTCGAGAAGCGCAGCAGCGGTGCGAGCGTCGCGCGCGGCGCGTCCACGGGCGTGCTCGTGGTCGGCGTCGACGCGTTGCTCACGCAGCTCGCGCGTTGCTGCCGGCCGGCGCCGCCCGACGATATCAGCGGCTTCGTCACGCGCGGCAAGGGCATGTCGGTACACCGCAGCGACTGCGCGACGTTCCGCCGTATGGCCGAGCGCGCGCCGGAGCGCGTGCTGCAAACGGCATGGTCGGCGGATGTGATGAGCGGGCGCGGCCACTCGGTCTATCCGGTCGATCTCAGCATCGAAGCGACGGATCGGCAAGGACTGCTGCGCGACATTTCCGAAGTGTTTGCGCGGGAAAAGATGAACGTGATCGGCGTGAAGACGCAATCGCGCCGCAACGCCGCGTTCATGCAATTTACCGTCGAGGTGTCGAGTTCCGCGCAGATTCAGCGCGCGTGCACGCTGCTCGGCGAAGTGACGGGCGTGGTGCGGGCGTCGCGCAAGAACTGAGGCGCGTGATGCGTTGCGAGGGTTTGCAGGGCAAGCGCTCGCGCGTCCGTTCGATGAACGGAAATACTGCTCGCGACCTCAACGTGAAATTTAAAGTCTCCGCATAAAAGTACTTGCCAAGTTTTTCTGGACCCCATATACTCTCGTTTCTTCAGGCTCGTAGCTCAGCTGGTTAGAGCACCACCTTGACATGGTGGGGGTCGTTGGTTCGAGTCCAATCGAGCCTACCAACGAAAAAGAAATTCCGGCTTGGCCGGGGTTTCGCAAACTGCAGTAAGCGCCTTGGCGCAAAAAGGCCGGATACGGCTGAGGGCGAAACGGTTATGGCACCGCGAACGTTGACCGAAACTACTTCGGAGCGACGCTAGTCGAGGACCACTTTCGCCAATGTAGTTTGCAAGAAGTGTGAATGCGGCCCCTCGAAAGCGGGGCCGCATTTTTTTTGTCTTTTTCTTTTTTGACCTGCTTGTATGTGCCGCGCCGGTCGGCACCACGGAGAACGCAATGGTTTCGATACGTTTGCCTGACGGTTCTGTTCGACAGTACGAGCATCCGGTGACCGTCGCCGAAGTGGCCGCCTCGATCGGCCCCGGCCTCGCGAAAGCCGCGCTCGGCGGAAAAATCGACGGCGAGCTCGTCGACACGTCCGCGCTGATCGATCGCGACGTGGCGCTTGCCATCGTCACCGAAAAGGACGCAGACGGTCTTGATATCATCCGCCACTCGACGGCGCACCTGCTTGCGTACGCGGTGAAGGATCTGTACCCGGAAGCGCAGGTCACGATCGGGCCGGTCATCGACAACGGCTTCTATTACGACTTTTCCTACAACCGTCCCTTCACGCCGGAAGATCTCGACAAGATCGAGAAGCGCATGCAGGAGCTCGCGAAGAAGGACGAGCCGGTGTCGCGCCGCGTGGTGTCGCGCGACGAGGCGGTCGAGTATTTCAAGAGCATCGGCGAAAAATACAAGGCCGAGCTCATCGAGGCGATTCCCGCCAGCGACGAAATCAAGCTGTACTCGCACGGCGGCTTCACGGACCTGTGCCGTGGCCCGCACGTGCCGTCCACGGGCAAGCTGAAGGTCTTCAAGCTGATGAAGGTCGCGGGTGCGTACTGGCGCGGCGACTCGAAGAACGAGCAACTGCAGCGCATTTACGGTACGGCCTGGACGAAGAAGGAAGATCAGGAAGCGTATCTGCACATGCTCGAAGAAGCCGAGAAGCGCGACCACCGCAAGCTCGGCAAGCAGCTCGACCTGTTCCACATGCAGGACGAGTCGCCGGGCATGGTGTTCTGGCATCCGCGCGGCTGGACGCTGTGGCAGCAGGTCGAGCAGTACATGCGCCGTCGCGTGAACGACGCGGGCTACCTCGAAATCAAGACGCCGATGATCATGGACCGCTCGCTGTGGGAGGCGTCGGGTCACTGGCAGAACTATCGTGAAAACATGTTCACGACGGAATCGGAAAAGCGCGACTACGCGATCAAGCCGATGAACTGCCCCGGTCACGTGCAGGTGTTCAATCACGGTTTGCGCTCGTATCGCGATCTGCCGCTGCGTTATGCGGAGTTCGGTTCGTGCCATCGCAACGAGTCGTCGGGCGCGCTGCATGGCCTGATGCGCGTGCGCGGCTTCGTGCAGGACGACGCGCATATTTTCTGTACCGAAGACCAGTTCATCAGCGAATCGATCGCGTTCAACACGCTGGCGATGAGCGTCTATCGTGACTTCGGCTTCGACAATGTCGAGATCAAGCTTTCGTTGCGCCCCGACGCGCGCGCCGGCACCGACGAAACCTGGGATCGCGCGGAGCAGGGTTTGCGCGAGGCGCTGACGGCCTGCGGCGTGACCTGGGAAGAGCTGCCGGGCGAGGGCGCGTTCTACGGCCCGAAGGTCGAATATCACATCAAGGACGCGCTTGGCCGCTCGTGGCAGTGCGGCACGTTGCAGCTCGACATGGTGTTGCCGGAGCGTCTTGGCGCCGAATATGTCGCCGAGGACAACAGCCGCCGCCGCCCGATCATGCTGCACAGGGCAATCGTCGGATCAATGGAACGTTTCCTCGGGATTCTGATCGAGCACCATGCTGGTGCAATGCCCGCGTGGCTCGCGCCGATGCAGGTCGTCGTCATGAATATCGCGGAAAGTCAGGCCGAATATGCGCAGTCTCTAGCCCAATCGTTGCAAAAACAAGGGGTTAGAGTTGAGGCTGATTTGCGCAACGAGAAGATTAGCTATAAAATACGCGAGCACACGCTGGAAAAGGTCCCGTACCTGCTCGTGGTCGGCGACAAAGAGCGTGAAGCACAAACGGTAGCCGTGCGTGCCCGTGGCGGTGTCGATCTGGGTGTGATGCCTGTCGATACCTTCATTGAGCGTCTGCGCCAGGACGTGCAGTCGTTCAATTGAGCCACTTGGCAGCCCGGCTCGTTTTTTTTAATTTTTAGAGGAAACGTAACATCGCTACTGATAAGTCTGCGCACCGCATCAACGGTGAAATTACAGCACCCGAGGTGCGACTGGTCGGGGTCGAGAACGAACCGCTCGGCATCGTGAAACTCGCTGATGCGTTCCGTATGTCGGAGCAGCAGGACGTGGATCTGGTTGAAATCGCGCCGCAAGCGGTTCCGCCGGTTTGCCGTTTGATGGACTACGGCAAGTTCAAGTACCAGGAAGCGAAGAAGCAACACGAGGCCAAGCTTAAGCAGAAGGTGATCCAGGTCAAGGAAGTCAAATTCCGCCCGGGTACCGACGACGGTGACTACAACGTCAAGCTGCGCAACCTCGTTCGCTTCCTCGAAGACGGCGACAAGACGAAAATCACGTTGCGTTTCCGTGGCCGCGAAATGGCTCACCAGGAAATCGGCATGCGCATGCTCGAACGCCTGCGCACCGACCTCGACGAAGTCGGTCAGGTCGAGCAGATGCCGAAAATGGAAGGGCGCCAGATGATCATGGTGCTCGCGCCGAAGAAAAAGAAGTAAGCGCAAGGCAGTTGGCCGGAGCGGCGGCGCACCATGTGGTGCGCGCTTCGGTGGCAAAAATTTGTAAGGTGCCGTGCCGGGTGTCTGTCACGGTATCGGAAGGTTTCGGAACGGCGCACATGCAAGTAGTGTGCGATGGTTCCCGAAAAGCGGCCGCTGGCGGTATCGGCGGTCTGCATACCAAGTGGAATGGGTTTCGAAGGGCGGGAAATGGCCAACTGGCCGACCGCACACCCATATCCATCTAATAATGGAGTTGTCATGCCGAAGATGAAGACCAAGAAGAGCGCTGCAAAGCGTTTCGTGGTGCGTCCGGGCGGTACCGTCAAGCGCGGTCAGGCCTTCAAGCGTCACATTCTTACCAAGAAGACCACCAAGAACAAACGCCATCTGCGCGGCTCCACGGCAGTTCATGATTCCAATCTGAACTCCGTTCGCGCAATGCTGCCGTTCGCTTAACCCTTAACCGACACTCATAGGAGCGAAACATGCCTCGAGTAAAACGTGGGGTTACCGCACGGGCCCGTCACAAGAAGATCATCAAGCTGGCCAAGGGTTACCGCGGCCGTCGCAATAACGTCTATCGCATCGCCAAGCAGGCGGTCATGCGTGCAGGCCAGTACGCCTACCGCGATCGCCGCAACAAGAAGCGTGTGTTCCGCGCACTGTGGATCACGCGTATCAACGCGGCGGTGCGTCAGCACGACATGACGTACAGCGTGTTCATCAACGGCCTGAAGAAGGCGTCGATCGAACTGGATCGCAAGGTGCTGGCCGACATGGCTGTGTTCGACAAGGCTGCTTTTGCTGCGATCGTTCAGCAGGTGAAAGCCGCCGTTGCAGCCTGATTGCGCTTCTGGCAATTAAAACTGCGTGGTTCGTTGCAGCGAACATCCGGTAGTCCCGGTGACGCTGCAACAAAAACGGGGCTCCTCACCGAGCCCCGTTTTTGTTGGTAGAACCAGTTTTGTTTCGATAGAACACTGACGTTGAAATGATGGGATCAATGGATCTGGACCAGATTGTCGCCGACGCGCAAAAAGCCTTCGCAGAAGCCTCCGACGTCACCACCCTCGAAAACGAGAAAGCGCGCTTTCTCGGTAAGTCGGGTGCGTTGACCGATCTGTTGAAAGGGCTTGGCAAACTCGATCCCGAAACGCGCAAGACCGAAGGCGCACGGATCAACCTCGTCAAGCAACAGGTCGAAGCCGCGCTGACGGCACGCCGTCAGGCGCTTGCCGAGGCGCTGCTGAACCAGCGCCTCGCCGCCGAAGCGATCGACGTCACGCTGCCGGGCCGCGGTGCCGGCGCGGGTAGCCTGCACCCGGTGATGCGCACCTGGGAGCGCGTTGAACAGATTTTCCGTACGATCGGATTCGATGTGGCCGACGGCCCCGAGATCGAAACCGACTGGTACAACTTCACCTCGCTGAACAGCCCGGAAAACCATCCGGCGCGTTCGATGCAGGACACCTTCTACGTCGACGGCAAGGACGCCGACGGCCGCCAGCTGCTGCTGCGCACGCATACGAGCCCGATGCAGGTGCGTTACGCACGCACCAACACGCCGCCGATCAAGGTGATCGTGCCGGGCCGCACGTATCGCGTGGACAGCGACGCGACGCATTCGCCGATGTTCAACCAGGTCGAAGGCCTGTGGATCGACGAGAACATCAGCTTCGCGGACCTGAAGGGCGTCTACACCGATTTCCTGAAGAAATTCTTCGAGCGCGACGACATTCTCGTGCGCTTCCGTCCGTCGTATTTCCCGTTCACCGAACCGTCGGCCGAGATCGATATGCTGTTCGAAACGGGCAAGAACGCCGGCAAGTGGCTCGAAATTTCGGGCTCGGGCCAGGTTCACCCGACCGTGATCCGCAACATGGGGCTCGACCCGGAGCGCTACATCGGCTTTGCTTTCGGCAGCGGCCTCGAGCGTCTCACGATGCTGCGTTACGGTGTGCAGGACCTGCGCCTGTTCTTCGAAAACGACCTGCGTTTCCTGCGTCAATTCGCATGAACCGGCGCGCGCGAGCGCGACAACGCATAGAACGCGGCAGCGCACCCGGTGTGCGCCGCGAGCGTCTCCGGCAGTGCCTGCCGAACCGGCGCACGACCGCCGAGTTACACGAAGCATCTGCCGGACGTGGACCCAACCTGATCAGAACGTACACAGAACCATGCAATTTCCGGAATCCTGGCTCAGAACTTTTGTCGATCCGCAACTGACCACCGACGAGCTGTCGCACGCGTTGACGATGGCGGGTCTCGAAGTCGAAGACCTGCGGCCGGCCGCGCCGCCGACCTCGAAGATCGTCGTCGGCCAGGTGCTGGAAGTCGTCAAGCACCCGGATGCGGACAAGCTCAACGTGTGTCAGGTCAACGCCGGCACCGGCGCGACGCTGAACATCGTGTGCGGCGCGCCGAATGTTGCGCCGGGCATCAAGGTGCCGGTCGCGCTGGTGGGCGCACAACTGCCGCCGGTCGAAGAGGGCGGCGCGCCGTTTGCGATCAAGCTGTCGAAGCTGCGCGGCGTGGAAAGCCAGGGCATGCTGTGCTCGGCGCGCGAGCTGAAGCTCTCGGAAGATCATAGCGGCCTCATGATCCTGCCGGAAGATACGCCGATCGGCCAGGACATCCGCGAGACGCTCAATCTCGACGACACCGTTTTCGAAATCAAGCTCACGCCGAACAAGGCCGACTGCCTGTCGGTCTTCGGCGTCGCGCGCGAAACGTCGGCGATTACCGGCGCACCGCTGCGCCTGCTCGATATCAAGCCGGCTCCGATCAAGCTCAGCGAAACGCTGCCCGTGAAAATCTCGGCGCCCGATCTGTGCGGCCGTTTCTCGGGCCGTGTGATCCGCGGCGTCAATGCGCGCGCGAAGTCGCCGCAATGGATGGTCGAGCGTCTCGAACGCTCGGGCCAGCGCAGCATCTCCGCGCTCGTCGATATCTCGAACTACGTGATGCTCGAACTGGGGCGGCCGTCGCACGTGTTCGATCTCGACAAGATTCACGGCGGCATGGACGTGCGCTGGGGCCGCAAGGGCGAAACGCTGAAGCTGCTGAACGGCAACACGGTCGAACTCGACGAAACGGTCGGCGTGATTGCCGACGAGCAGCATATCGAAAGCCTCGCGGGCATCATGGGCGGCGACAGCACCGCGGTCACGCTCGACACCACCAACATCTATCTCGAAGCCGCGTTCTGGTGGCCCGATAGCATTCGCGGCCGCTCGCGCAAGTACAACTTCTCGACCGATGCGGGCCATCGCTTCGAGCGCGGCGTCGACTACGCGACGACCGTCGAGCATATCGAGCGCATCACGCAACTGATCCTCGACATCTGCGGCGGCGAAGCGGGTCCGGTGGATGACCAGACCGTCAACGTGCCGAAGCGCGAACCCGTGAAGATGCGTGTCGCGCGCGCGAACCGCATCATCGGCGTGGCGATCGGCGCAGAGGACATCGCGCAGATTTTCACGCGCCTCGGCCTCTCGTTCGAACGCGACGGCGATACGTTCTCGGTGATGCCGCCGTCGTACCGCTTCGATATCGAGATCGAAGAGGACCTGATCGAGGAAGTCGCGCGCATCTACGGCTTCGAAAAGATTCCGGCTCACCCGCCGGTCGCGACGAGCGAAATGCGCGCGACCCACGAGACGCAGCGCTCGATCCATGTGATCCGCCACGCGCTTGCCGCGCGCGATTACGCGGAAACGGTGAACTTCAGTTTCGTCGACGCCGAATGGGAGCAGGACTTCGCGGGCAATAGCAATCCGGTGCGTCTGCTCAATCCGATCGCGAGCCAGTTGTCGGTGATGCGCACGACGCTGTTCGGCAGCCTGATCCACGTATTGCGCACGAACCTGAACCGTCGCGCCGCGGACCGCGTGCGCGTGTTCGAAGCCGGTCGCGTGTTCCTGCACGATCCGTCGATCAAGGCCGGCGAGCTGACCGTCGAAGGCTTTGCGCAGCCGAAGATGATCGGCGCGCTTGCCTATGGTGCCGCGCTCGAAGAGCAGTGGGGCACGCCGGCACGCGCGGTCGACTTTTTCGATGTGAAGGGCGATCTCGAAGCGCTGGTCGCACCCGCGGTTGCGCGTTTCGTGAAGACCGAGCATCCGGCGCTGCATCCGGGACGCAGCGCGCGTATCGAATTGAATGGCCGCGCGGTGGGTTGGGTCGGTGAATTGCATCCGCGCTGGATGCAAAAATATGATTTGCCGCATGCGCCGATTCTGTTTGAAATCGAAGCGGAAGCATTAATGCAGCGGATATTGCCGATTCCGTCGGAAGTTTCAAAATTCCCGCCGGTTCGACGTGATATTGCGGTGGTCGTCGATCAGAAAATCGAGGTTCAGGCGCTGCTCGACGAGCTTCAGAAGGCCCAGTCCGAACCGGCCTGCAAGGCTGTCCAGAAGGTTGCGCTTTTCGACGAATTCCGTCCAAAATCAAATACTTCCGGTGGTCTGGCCGCGCACGAGAAAAGCCTTGCGTTCCGGGTGACCTTGCAAGATACTGGCGGAACCCTTCAGGATGAAACGGTCGATCTGGCCATTCAAACTCTGGTGGAACGTCTTGCTCGAGTATATGGCGCACGGTTGCGCGGATAACCCGCATTTAACAATTGCACGGCTGTTTCCGCATCCATTGTTTTATGTTTGGCGCGCCATTTGATAGATATGAATGAAATGAACTCGAGTGATTTCGAAGCCCTTCTTACGGCGCAGCGTAGCGCCATGATTCGAGATATTCCGACATCACCCGCCGCCGTTTCCGCTGAAACGCCGACACTGACCAAGGCGGAACTTGCCGAGTTGCTGTTCGACAATGTCGGGCTCAACAAGCGGGAAGCCAAGGACATGGTCGAAGCGTTCTTCGAGGTGATTCGCGATGCACTCGAGAGCGGCGACAGCGTAAAGCTGTCCGGGTTCGGCAACTTCCAGTTGCGCGACAAGCCCCAGCGTCCCGGCAGAAACCCGAAGACGGGCGAGGCGATTCCGATCGCCGCGCGCCGCGTTGTGACGTTTCATGCAAGTCAAAAGCTGAAAGCGCTGGTGGAGAACGGCGCCGAGGCGAGCTTCGCGCGCTGATCGCCTGGCGCGCTTTCCGCGCAACCCATCACGGCTGACCGAAGATGACCGCGACGATCGAAAAAGTCGTCTTGCCTCCGATTCCGGCGAAGCGCTACTTCACGATTGGTGAGGTCAGCGAACTATGTGGCGTGAAGCCTCATGTGCTGCGTTACTGGGAGCAGGAATTCACCCAGTTGAAGCCGGTCAAGCGGCGCGGCAATCGCCGCTATTACCAGCATCATGAAGTGCTGCTGATCCGTCGGATCCGCGAGTTGCTGTACGAGCAGGGGTTCACGATCAACGGGGCGCGCAACCGGCTCGATGCGCATGGCGGTCATGCACCGCAGGATGAAGAGGGCGCGGCGACTGCCGAGGGCGAGGGGGCGGTAGCGCAGGCGGCTTCATCAACTACGGTGACGGCAGTGGTCGATGTCGAGCAGTTGCGCAAGGAACTGCAGAACGTGATCGATCTGCTAGGCCACTAGTTCGGACGGTTCTTCCTTGCTTTGTTCGTGCGGGGCAGTTCTAATCGAATCAAGTGTCTGTTATAATTTTTCTTCTGTTCGGGGCGTAGCGCAGCCTGGTAGCGTACCTGCATGGGGTGCAGGTGGTCGGAGGTTCAAATCCTCTCGCCCCGACCAAAAAATCAACGGCTTACAGACGATTGTCTGTAAGCCGTTTTTCTTTGCCTCAATTTTTACCCCCACTTTTTACCCCACCATCTTTACCTTCTTTTTGCATTACGGAGAGGGCAAAGGCGTGTTAGCGACGGCGCTACCGATCACGGATAAGGCAAGTCGACCTCATTGCTCGCCGTTGGCCATGAGCAAGGAATCGCCTATCTCCGCGCAGCGCATAGTACAGGCTGATTTCGCAACCTGTGGTTGTTCGACTCTCCCCGTCTTCGCCAGTAGGCGGCCAATTTAGCCGAAACAAAAAGAGCTTCGTATTGTTGCCAGCGTCGCTGGGCGGTAGAGCGCAGCTGTGGCAAGCGAGCGGCTCACCGAGTGCGTAGGCGAAGTGACCAGTTGGCGCCACGCGACCGCCCGTCATCGATTCGAGACAGGACGCACCTTCGTCTTCGGATTCTTTCGAATCGGCAGGTCGTCGGCGGCAGCAGCGGCAACAGCGCGCGCTCATTAACCACGCATGCGCGCTAAACTGCCAGGCCATAGAGATGGGCGAGCTGGTCTTTTTCATGTTCATCATTCTCGGGTACATCTGGACCATTTCGCCGCGGGCGATCCGTTGTCGGGAAGTGGTTGGGCGGAACATTTATTGACCGCCAACGGCATTTCTTGCCAAGTACGATGAGATCCGGTTTGAATCTGGCGCACCAGACCTTCACTGAGATCTACTCCATTGACGACTCGGTGAATTCGATGGAGCCTTCCGGGGCATATGTTCGTAATCGCGGAAAATTCGCAAGCAAACTCGTTAGGGCCTCTCGGGCCTTATTTGCAAGCCCGTCTGCGAGCGTTGAAAATTCACCATTGCGCGTTACAAGAAAAATAGATCGCATTGAGTTGCCTCGATCAATTGGAACCAGGTCAATCGCATCAATGAATCGCTCTCCTGTTTGAAGCAAACAGGTCGGCGTCGTAATCGCCCAACCTAGCCCTTGCGAAACCAACAGCGTTAGCGTCTCGGCATGATCGACCTCAAGTTTTCTTGGAGGGTCGACAGCGTTGTACCGCAGGATGCGCTCGACACGAATACCCAGAGTGGAAACATGCCGATACCGAATGAATGCCTGTGACGCCGCGAGCGATTGCAGTGTTGCAGGTGTGCTACAACGATTAGCGCGGCACATGATTGCTACGAAGTTCTCTCGATACAAAAAGTGATGGCTGAATTCTTTTCGATCTACCAATGGATTGGTGGAGATAATGAGGTCTACGTCACGGTTCGCAAGCGCATCTTCCTGATCAACCGCCATACCGATTTGAACTGACAGTCCGCTGGTCCGTTCCAGCAGCCACCGGATTAACTCCGGTCCGATCGCGTTGGCCACTGAATCAATCACGCCTATCCGAACATAGACACTTTCATGCTTTGAAGCCTCTATGGCCTGCGCTTTCAACTGACGCGCCATGGCAATCACCGGGCCCGCATTATTCGCGATATAAAAGCCGGCCGACGTTAGCATTAGTGGACGCCGCGACCGGTCCACCAGTACGAGTCCAAGTGATTGCTCAAGTTGTGCCAGCGCGTGTGACACCGCTGGTTGGCTAACCCCGAGCACAGTTGCGGCGCTCGACATGCTACCGGTCGCCGCGACCGTTAAGAAGATGTCGATCTGGTAGAGATCAATCGGCCGGTCCGAAAGCTGAATCATATTGGTCCTTGCAGCACTGGTGACGCAGGGTGGAGTCAGCGAAATCGCCGTCCCGATGAAGCTTCGGATTGAGGCCTATCGAATGCTTTCATAACGGTTATAAGAATTCTTTATTGTAGTGTTTTTGCGAAATATAGAGTCGCCCTGCCTCCTAGAATGGTTGCTGTCAGACGACAACACATATTAGACAGGAGACAGTCAGCATGATCCCATACACCGATGCGACTGCGATAGGCCCCACGGCAGAATCGCGTGAACAGGTCAATCTTGAGGATGCACCACTAACGCAGTTTCACTTGCTAGTCACGCTGGCTGGCACTGGCGGTCAATTCAGCGATGGTTTCATCCTGGGTATTATTGGTATTGCACTGGCCGTCGCAGCTCCGCAGTTGCACCTCAACGCATACTGGCTGGGGCTTCTGGGAGCGGCGTCCTTGGCTGGCCTATTTGTGGGCAGCCTGGTAGCTGGTCCGCTCGTCGATCGCGCTGGGCGCCGCGCTGTATTCAACTACGATATGGCGCTGTTTTCGATTATTTCGTTAGCACAGTACTGGGTGACGAATCCCGGACAACTACTAGTCCTACGTCTTTTGCTTGGAGTAATACTCGGATTCGACTATGTGGTAAGCAAGGCGATGTTGATCGAGTATTCCCCACGTCGTATGCGCGGACGCCTGTTAAGTTGGCTCGCTATAGCGTGGACCTTGGGCTACACAGGTGCGTATATCGTCGGTTACGTATTGAAAGACCACGGTGTAGATGTTTGGCGGCTGATGCTGTTGTCGAGTGCAATTCCATCGGCGGTGGCTTTCCTCCTTCGTGTGCGTGTACCGGAATCCCCCCTGTGGCTTCAGCGCAAAGGTCGTCTCACGGAAGCGCAGGCGATCGTTCGGACCCGCATTGGAGTCAACGTAATTCTCAGTCCGATCGGACCATCGGCCGTACCCTCCGGGATGGCAGGTGTCGCAAGTCTGTTCTCCAAAAAATGGCGAGTCCGACTTTTTGTCGCCTGTTTCTCCTATATGTGCCTTGTGATTCCATATTTTTCGTTAGGCACGTTTTCGCCCATGGTTTTTGATTCAATGCATATCGCAAACAAGTTCATTGCTGGCTTGATATACAACCTGTTTCTTCTGATCGGAGCAATCGGCGGTACGTTACTGGTGGATCGTGTCGGCAGGCGAACGTTTCTCTTGACGGGTTTTTTTCTCGCAGCATCTTCGCTTGCCGCACTGTCGCTTGGCAACAGTCTTCCCGACACACTCATCGTTGCGTTGTTTGCCATATTCGCCTGTGTACTAAGTGGAACTAATAATCTGGTATTTCTCTATCCGCAAGAATTGTTTCCGACGAACGTGCGGGCGACTGGACTGGGCTTCGCCGTCGCTGCGAGCCGGCTTGGCTCCGCATCTGCCACATTTGCACTCCCCACGATCGTTACAGCGTACGGTGGCCCGACAGCGGTGCTTCTTTGCATTGCAGTCCTGGTGGTGGGCGGCGTAACTTGCGCGTTCCTGGCACCCGAGACGCGGCATGAATCGTTGGTTGGGTAACCATACATGATGAAGAGAGCTATGAAAGGGTACCGAACTGAAAGTGACTCGCTCGGCGATTGCGAATTGCCCGTCGACGCGCTTTACGGCATTAACACTCTACGTGCAAAGCAGAATTTCCAGTATTCCGATGAAGTTCTGGCCCAGTACCCGCGCCTCGTTGGTTGGCTGGCGCGAACGAAGCGCGCGATTGCGCGAGTGCACGTGCGTCATGGCAAGCTCACCCGGGAGCAGGGTGAATGTATCAGCGCGGCCTGTCTGGAACTCGTTCAGGGGCACCACACAGAAGCCCTGATCGTCGATCCGCTCGAAGGGGCTTGCGGTACGTCCATCAACATGAACATCAACGAGGTGATCGCAAATAGGGCTCTGCAGTTAATGGGACATGCACCTGGCGAATACCGTTTTTTGCATCCCATTGACCACGTGAATCTTGGCCAATCGACGAGTGATGCACTTCTTAGTGCAATGAAACTTGCGTTACACGAGGAGACTCAGACTGTCGGGAACGTGGTCAGGCAGCTTGCGCTATCGCTACGCGACAAGCAAAGCGAATTCGGGGGAATCTTACGTCTCGGGCGAACCTGCTTGCAGGATGCTCTGCCAATGCGGTTGGATCAGGCGTTCGGTGGTTACGCATCGCTAGCTGAGCGCAGTGCCTCTGCGCTGGTCGCGCAGTTGCCGGCTCTGCGCGCAATATGTCTGGGAGCGACGGCGGTCGGTACAGGGCTTGGCAGCTATTGTGGTTATCGTGAGGCGGTCACCGCTGAGTTATCGGAACTTGCCGGTATGCAACTCACGCAGGTCGACGATCTATTCGACGCCGTGCAGAACATGGACGGTTTCGCCACACTCGCTGCCACGATAAAAACAGTGGCCCTTTCACTCTCGAAGATTGCCAACGATATCTTACTTCTCAGTTCAGGACCGCGTGGCGGCATTGCAGAACTCGCTTTGGCGCCGCATCAAGCCGGGTCGTCAATGATGCCTGGCAAGATAAACCCGGTGCATGCGATAGGACTAACGCAGGCGGCCTTCATGATATCCGGCGCTGAGCACAGCGTGATGCTCGCATGCGCCGGTGGACAATTGGAAAATAACAACTACAAGCCATTGATCGCGACATGTTTATTCAAGGCACTGAGGCTCGTGGAGCGAGCGGTATTTCTGTTTGATACCCACGTGGTGCGCCCGCTCAAGGCCGATCATGAGTTGAGCATGCGACATCTCGCTGACTCGATGGCGATAGCACCTGTAGTCAAAGAAAAAATAGGATATGCGCGGACGTCATCTCTAGTACGTCAAGCAGTGGCATCGGGAAAGACGTTGTTAAAGGTACTCGTTGACGAAGGTATCGTGAGCGAAGGCGAGGTGCAGGAACTCCTGCGACAAAGCAGTTTCCACCCTGATCTCCCTCATCCACAAATGTGAGCAAACCCGCTGCGGTCGACAGGAAGACTAGCTCAGCATAACTCGTCGAAAATCGGACCGCGGCGTGGCCAACGCTAGCCGTACGTCATCTGAAAATTGAAGCCATCTCGTTGGCGGCGGCTAAAGACCAATAACTGTGTGACAGATTCGAACCGGCCCATGCATCCAAACCGGAGAATGAAAAGGACTTATGTCATCGCCTTGATATGAAAAAAATTTTCGTTTTATTGAAATTTTTCATTCTAAATCGCGTTGAATTTAACCGGGCGACCGTTCTCCGAGGGGCGGAAAATGGAAGAAATTTGTGGCCCAATGAAATCGCATGATAAATTCAAAAAAATGATTAGTGGAGTGAGGAATTTCTCATTTTTACTGATCCCGAATTTTACGATGAATCCGCTCGTAAATGCGATAGAAGTATTGCGATTGGCAAATCAGCTCGGACGGAAGGATCTGTTCAAATGGACACTCTATTCAGAAGGCGGCGGAGCAATTGAATCAAGCAATGGAATTTCATTTCAAACAAAGGTGATTCAAGATGCTCCATTACCGGATATCTTGTTTATATGTGCTGGAAACGATGTACATCGGTTAAGACTTGCTTCGTGTCTGTCACTCGTGAGGAAATTTGCAGCCTCAGGAGTTCTCCTTGGAGGGATGTGCACAGGTTCATTCGTTCTGGCTAAAGCGGGGCTCCTTGATGGGTACTCGTGCACGATTCATTGGGAGTATCTAACAATGCAGAAGGAGATGTTTCATAGAGTGAAATTTGAGAAACGGATTTTTGTCGTTGATCGGGACAGAATTACGTGTATCGGTGGCACCGCGTCTTTGGACATGATGTTGCATTTAATTGATGGGGAAGTTGGAAGTGATTTAAAGAAAAATATATTGGAATTTCTCGTTATTGAATCGATAAGAGGCGGGGAATCTTTGAAGCCAACTCCGAAAATCGATGGATACGGTTTTCACCAGGATATTCTGCGATCTGCCATTGAAATAATGGAAAATAACGTAGAAGAACCACTTTCATGTGAGGAGCTATCGCGACGGATCGGAATTTCAACCAGACAGCTACAGCGCATTTTTGGGAGAAATTCAGGAGGCGGGATTAAAAGATGCTATATTGCCATCAGGCTACGACGCGCGCGAGAACGGATTGTTCAATCAAATATGAATATTTCAGATATATCGATTGCGAGCGGATTTCATTCTCTGGCCCATTTCAGTCAAAGCTATAAGGATTTTTTTGGCTTGCCGCCAACGGAAGATCGCCGCCTGGCACAGACAGAGCTGAAAAACGAGCATGGCGATGTCGGCAATCCGTTGCGTTTATTGCCTTCGCGCAGCGCGAGCGGATTGAACTGATCCTGTGCCGTGAATTGTCGGCGGGGACCGTCAGGTCATGGCGAGAAACTGTCTGTAGGCCGGCCCGACCCAATAGAGTTGGCACGCGCCAGATCTTGGTGGGGCATCGATGTCGCTGCACCGTTTGCCGCCGACTCTGTGTCCGCCGTCGTCACGGGGACAATTTCGGGCCTCGTATACGAAGCGTGCCCCCATACGGAGACGACCGTGATCGCACTCGAGTTCGGTACCGTCGCCCTCGAAGAGTTTGTCGATGCTTTGCGAGGTGACCATCGACTCCATCTTTACCCAACCAGCGAGATGGACTTCGTGGCCGTCAAGAAGCAGAACCGTGACGCCTTTTATGTCGACACCGATCTTTGGCGTGGCATGGTACCCGCTCAGTTTCGAAGCGCCGTTGGCCAAGCCATGGTGAGGCTGAAATAGACTGATTTTTCTCGCCCTCAGTACGCTTCGCGGGACTGCCGCGTAGAGCAATACCGAGGCGGGGAAAAGTTTTGTATCACCTCTTGAGGAGAACCGTCGACCTTCCCGATGACGCAATTCAGCCATGCTTTCCGAAAAAGCTGCGGAACGCGGAGGGCGGCAGGCCGAACTTGCGTTGAAAGGCTCTGCGCATTTGCTCCTCCGAGGCGAAGCCGCAGCGGTCCGCGATAATCGCAGTTCCGCTTGTGGTTGTCTCCAACATGATTCGAGCTCTCGATAGCCGCAGTTCCTGGACAGCGACGAAAGGTGAGCACCCCATAGCCAGCCTGAAGCGTCGCTGGAACGTTCTCGATGTCTGACCGGCCGCTGAGGCAAGTTCCTCGACACTCCACGTTTTGTGAAGCGCGGCCGATACCTTGGCCATCAGGGGGGAAAATTCAGCTGCTCCGGCCTTTTCCTGCATGACAAGTGTCTCGCTGAATTGGGCCTGTCCGCCAGGGCGCCGCAAATAAACAACGAGCTTCTTGGCCACAGATGCCGCCACGCGGTAACCATGGTCTTCTTCCACCAACGCAAGGGCCATGTCGATACCGGCGGTTACACCCGCCGATGTCCAGACGTTGCCGTCGTTCACGAAGATCGGCGACTCCTCCACACGGATCTTCGGATACCTGGAGCGCAGTGCGTCGCATTTCTCCCAGTGCGTCGTTGCCCGTCTGTCGTCAAGAACACCCGCGGCCGCCAGCAGGAATGCCCCTGTACACACGGAGCAAAGCCGTCGCGCCGTTGCCTGGCTACCTGAGATCGAACTCGTGAGTGTGCGACTTGCACAAGCTCTTTCCACACCGGTGCCGCCAGGGACGACGATCGTGTCTGCCTGATCCAATGTTTTTAGATCCGCGTCGACGACGATATCAGGTCCGGCGCTGGCGCGAACCCTGCCAGGCACCTCTGAAACCGTTATGAGCGTGTAGGCAGGCGAGGACATTTCTCGATTTGCCAGGGCGAAGACCTGCATAGGCCCTGCGATGTCCAGTGGCTGGTACTCGTCGTACACGACAAAAGTCACAAGGCGTGGCTCGTTTGGCAGGAAAGGGGGGCGATTTGAGTTTTTTGCCACTCTCCTCCTCCTAGAATCGTTTCAACACATTTAACGGCAAGGAATGATGGTATGACGAACGCGGGCTTTCGTGTGGGAATGGTGATGTTCCCAGGCATTACCCAGTTGGATTTGACGGGGCCTCTCGAGGTTTTGAGCGCCGTTGCGGGTTGGTCGGTCGATCTCGTTAGCGAAACCACGGATCCTGTGCCGTGCGGCCGTGGATTTCGACTCGTACCGACCGTCCGGTTTTCCGACGCGCCCCTGTACGACTTGCTTGTCGTGCCGGGAGGGCCGGGCGTTGACGACGCCATGCTGAACCCTGTCGTCGTGGAATTTGTCCGGAACCAGGCGAAGCATGCTCAATATGTTTTTGGAATCTGTACGGGCTCCCTGCTTCTTGGCGCAGCAGGATGTCTCAACGGACGCCGGGCGAGTTGTCATTGGCAGGCGGTGGATCTGCTGACCCATTTCGGTGCGACGCCTAGTCGCAACCGCATGACGATAGACGGACGAATGTTTACTTCCGGAGGCGTCACAGCCGGCATCGACATGGCATTAAAGGTCGTGGGCGAGCTCGCGGGCAAACAGGTGGCGGAGGGCATTCAACTGCTCCTGGAATACGACCCGGAGCCGCCGTTTGACGCCGGCACACCAGAAACCGCACCCGTGGACGTAGTCGAGCGGCTTGAAGTCGCAAGCACCCAGCGCAAGGCTAATCGACGGGAAGCCGTTCTGTCCGCTTGCGCAAGGATGAATCAGATTTGTCCCGACTGAATCGCAGAGACGTACCGAGTGACAGGCAATGAAGAGGAGGGACACCATGAATCTGGGCAACGCGGCAAATATGCCAGATATTTCGAGCAGCTCACAGCACACGTCGGGAAAGTCCGTCGAATGGCGCACAATCTTCATCGCTAGCGTCGGCGGAGGACTGGAGTTCTATGACTTCATCGTGTACGGCATTTTTGCGCCGTATATCGCCAGGTCTTTCTTTCCTTCCGGCAGCGTCGTCGTCTCAATGATTGCAACCTTCGCCACATTTGCTGTGGGTTACATGGCTCGACCGCTGGGCGGGTTGGTCCTGAGCCATATCGGAGACAAGTTCGGTCGTCGCTCGGCGTTTCAGCTTTCGCTGGTGACGATGACGGTCACTACCGCCGGAATGGCTTTTATGCCCACCTATGCAATTGTTGGGGCATCGGCGAGTGCCGCATTCGTGGTCCTGCGTTTTCTGCAAGGTGCATGTATTGGGGGGGAGCTACCCGGTGCCATCGCTTACGTCGTTGAGACTGCGCCAGGGAAAAGTGGGCTCGCGTGCGGCCTCATGTTCGCATGCGTGAATACAGGAAGTCTGGTTGCCGCGATCGTCAGCATTGTGCTCCATGCGACGTTGACCGAGCCCGATATGTTGTCGATAGGCTGGAGAATAGCGTTCCTGATCGGTGGCGTGCTCGGCGCCATTGGCGCATTGATGAGGAGGAGCTTGCGCGAGACGGAGCTTTTTCTGTCCGTTAAGGAGAAAAAGCGGGCCAAGGTACCTGCGCTCGAAGTCGTTCAGGCACACCTTCCGCAGATTCTGATGGGAATCGGTATCGTAGGCCTGAATCAGGCACTCATCGCAGTGCTCAACGTGGCTATGGTTCCCTATCTGACTCAGGTGGCGTCCTATTCTGCACAAGCCGCAAGCTCGCTTGTGATGTTCTCCGTTGCCATCATGTCTGTCGCGATTGTCCTGGTAGGATATCTAAGCGATATCATCCGAAAGACGACGATTTATATTGCAGGCGCGGCGTTGATTGCTCTGGGTAGCTATCCGTTCTATACGTCAATCGCTTCTAAAGCGATAGATCCGTATGTCGCGTTCTGTCTGGCTGCGACCGCCTGCTCGTTGATCTCTGGCACCTTCGGGGTACTCGCGTCCGAGTTGTTTCCCACCAGACTGAGATTTAGTGGCCTGGCTATCTCCTACAACATTGCAGCGGCGCTGCTAGGAGGATTTACGCCACTTCTGACTTCGTTATTGACCAGAATCACAGGGAATAGTGCAGCGCCTGGATTGTTTGTCTCTATTGTCTCGGTTCTGGGTCTCATTTCAGCAATTGCAATACTGTTAAAAAGATCTGAAGATCCTGCGGCCGTGAGCCCAGAGTAGTGGTGAATTAGTCGTTCGTTCCTCTCAATTAGATGAAGCAAGCGGCTTGATGATATTAAATATCAAACGGGTAGGCGCATTCATTGATTGAATAAAATATATATAAATCAGGAGATAAAATTGAAAAATGTACTCTTGGCATTGTGCTCGATGCTATGGGTTGCCTCATCTTATGGGCAGTCATCCGTTACGTTGTATGGCCTGATGGATGCTGGCATCACCTATACCAATAACGTCGAGAGTGGCAAGACGCATGGTGCGGATCTGCAGTTCACGTCTGGCTCGGCGCAAGGCGACCGCTGGGGCCTACGAGGAGCAGAGGATTTAGGCGACCAGGAAAAAATCATTTTTGTGCTCGAGAATGGCTTTCAGCTTTCAAACGGTGCGTTGGGACAGGGTGGTTTGGAATTCGGAAGACAAGCCTATGTCGGTGGCGCAGGACCATGGGGTACGTTGACGCTGGGTCGTCAATTCGACTTCATCGGTGATCAAATGTTTGCGTATGCGATCGGTGCGAATACTCCAGCCGGTCTGCTAGCGTGGAGTCTTCCCGCTTACGCGGCTGGCGGCTACAGCTTGGACAATCGCGTATGGGGCGATCAAGTGAACAACGCTGTCAAATACATGTCTCCGGTTGTCGCCGGTTTCTCTGCAGGCGCAATGTTCGGATTCGGCAATACGCCAGGGTCGATTGCCGCAAGCAGTTCCCAGGCTTATATCGTCAACTATCGGCAAGGCTCATTCAGTGCATCACTTGCCTATTTCGGTCAACACGATGTCAAAACAGGCGGCAACTCACGTGAGTTTGCGGGTGGCGCATCGTACGAGATCGGCGCGGCGAAGATGTTTGCGATGTTGACCGATGTTCGTTTGACTGGCGGCGATCAGGCCCGGGCAACGACTGCCGAAGCGGGTATGACCTATCGACTGACGCCAGCACTTATGCTCGGCGGCGGCGCTCAGTTTCAGAAGCGCAACAATGGACTGGGAAGCGCAAATCAACTGACACTCGTCTCGGACTACAGCTTGTCGAAGAGCACAGACGTCTACGTTATCGCGGCATTGGCGCACGATCATGCGTTTGGCGCGCAGGTTCAGGCCGCACTCGGGTCGCCCTCTGGATCCGATGTCCAGACTGGTGCGCGAATCGGTATCCGCCACCGATTCTAGCGCTTGAATGCCAGAGCAGCAGAGCATGATCGTAACCGCGGTCGGCGTAGATACGGCCAGGACGACTCAGCGGCTGGCCGCGCACGCCGCCAATCGGCACGATGTCACGACGCTCGCTCACGCACGCGCCGTCATTGCGCATTCACAGGAATACCGGCGGCGAAGCACGTGACGACCCGAGTCGATCTGGAGAGTGTCAAGCACTCTGAATAATCGGCTCGGCATGAGCAGGCATAAGCATGACAAAGACGACGCAATGCAGACCTGCCCGGATCCTCCCCGAGCTATAAACTCGACGGGTCATACCCCGGCTGTTGGTAAAGCGTGTCCCACTTATCGCGAATGTCAGGATGATAGACGTCCCTGACCCAGGCCGAGGGCTGCACCACCTCGATACCCACGGAAACGGACTCCTTTCCATACCCAAGGATGCGGGTCACGGCCTTCGTGATTTCATCGGATAGCTGCTGCTTCTGCTGCTCCGATTTGCCCGGCCATAACTTGACGATGACGTGCGGCATCGTTGGCTCCCGTTAGCGTGAACCGGCGGAGCCGGGATACTGATCGTCGCTGACCTGTTCGAGCCAGTCGACGACCTTGCCGTCGAGCGCTTCCTGGATGGCGATATGCGTCATCGACGTATCGGCACAAGCCCCGTGCCAATGCTTGACGCCCGCGGGAATCCAGACCACGTCGCCCGGACGTATCGTTTCGAGCGAACCACCCCAACGCTGCACAAAGCCGCAGCCCGCAGTGACGATCAGCGTCTGACCGAGCGGGTGCTCATGCCACGCGGTACGCGCACCCGGTTCGAACGTCACGCTGCCACCGGAGGCACGAGCCGGCTCGTGGGGTGGAAACAGCATGTCCACGCGAACGCTGCCCGTGAACCAGTCGGCCGGGCCCCTGGCGGAAGGAACGCTCCCGCAACGCTTGACTTCGATTTCCATTTTTCGCTTCCCGTTTCGAGGTTTGCTCATGCCAGCCGGATGCGCTACGTGGCTGATGGAGGCACTGTACTGATCGTGTGATTCATCCGGTAGCTGCTAGACTTGGCAAACGGATATGAGCCAAATTCATCATGACGAACGTTGATCTGAATGTCCTGCGGGCGTTTTTTGTCGTCGCGCGCGAGCGCAGTTTCACTCGCGCGGCGGCTCAACTCGGCGTATCGCAATCCGCGCTGAGTCATTCGATGCGCGGTCTGGAAGAGAAAATAGGCTTGCGATTGCTGACCCGGACCACCCGGGGCGTTTCGCCCACCGAAGCAGGTGAGCGCTTGTTGTCGAACGTCGGACCCTACTACGAGGGGATCGAGGCGGAACTGATGTCGCTGAGCGCGCTGCGGGGAAAGCCGGCAGGGTTGATCCGCATTTCGGCTCACGATCACGCGGCCGATACCATTCTCTGGCCCAGGCTGAAGGAGGTGTTGCGCAGCTATCCCGACATCTCGGTGGAAATCAACATCAACTACGCGATGGTCGATATCGTGGCGGAGCGGTTCGACGCGGGTGTGCGGAGCGGCGATCTGATCGCACAGGACATGATTGCTCTACGTATCGGTCCCGACTTCAAAATGGCAGTCGTTGGTTCACCTAACTATCTGATGTCGAATCGGCCGCCGGTCACACCGCATGATCTGGCGGCTCATCACTGCATCAATCTTCGTCTTCCGACGCGCGGCGGATTGTACGCCTGGGAATTCGCAAGGAAGCGCGAAGCATTGCACGTGAACGTCAGTGGTCAATTCATCTTCAATACGACATCGCAAATGCTTGACGCCGCGCTGGAAGGATACGGACTTGCCTACGTGCCCCATGATCTGGCTGCTCCGTATCTGGCCGAGGGGCGGCTCGCGAGCGTGCTCGACGCATGGTGTCCGACGCTGCCCGGCTATCATCTTTACTATGCGAGTCGACGGCAAACATCGCCGGCGTTTGCCGTGATCGCCGATGCGCTTCGCTACCGTGGTTGAAGCGCGCGCACCTTTCCGTGCTGCGGTTTTTTCGCCCGCATACCCATGGAGCAGGTCATGGCGACGATGACTCTCTCACCCACTCATGCCTCGCACCGAGATCGCTCGAACCCGCACCGCCATGGACGCTGAAATGTCGCCGTCGCGCGCCACCCGGCTGGGCCGCGCCTTTGAAGTTTTCACGGTCTTTCTGAAGCTTGGGCTGACGAGCTTCGGTGGCCCGATTGCCCACATCGGCTACTTTCGCCGCGAGTTCGTCGAGCGACGCCGCTGGCTGGACGACGAGACTTTCACCGATCTGGTGGGGCTTTGCCAGTTTCTGCCTGGACCGGCGAGCAGTCAGGCGGGCTTTTCGATCGGGCTGCTGCGGGCCGGGTGGGCCGGCGGTCTCGCCGCCTGGTGCGGCTTCACGCTGCCGTCGGTGTTCGCGATGCTGGCCTTTGCGACCATCGCGCCGAATCTGGGCGGCCGGGTCGGCACGGGGGTGATTCACGGCCTGAAACTGGTGGCGGTTGCCGTGGTGGCCCAGGCCGTCTGGGATATGGCGCGGCGCCTGTGTCCCGATCTGCGTCGCGCGGCGATCGCGCTGGCCAGCGTGGTGCTGCTGAGCCTTCTGTCCACCGCTTACGCGCAACTCGCGGTAATCGGCATGGGTGCCTTGCTTGGCCTTGCACTGTGCCGAACCGGGGACGTGCAAGCGGCGCGTAACATGACGCGGCACCCGGGCGAATTCCATGTATCTCGAAGGGCGGGTCTTGCCGCATTGATCGCGTTTGGTGTCCTGCTGTTCGGACTGCCGATGCTGAATGTGCCCGGAGCCGCGCAGGGCGTACGCGTATTCGAGGCGTTCTACCGCTCGGGCGCGCTGGTCTTCGGCGGTGGACACGTGGTGCTTCCGCTGCTGCAGCATGAGACGGTTTCGACAGGGTGGATCGCGCCGGGCGACTTTCTTGCCGGATATGGTGCGGCCCAGGCTGTGCCGGGTCCGCTATTCACCTTTGCGGCCTTCCTTGGCTGGATGATGGCCGCGCCGCCCAGGCACTGGAGCGGCGCGCTGCTGGCGACTTTGGGTATCTTTCTGCCGGGCCTGCTGCTGGTCCTTGCGGCGTTGCCGTGGTGGCAGGCGCTGCGTGCCCGTCCGGCAATGTCGGCAGCACTCGCGGGTGTCAATGCCGCCGTCGTCGGTCTGCTGGCCGCCGCACTTTACTTACCGGTATGGACGAGCGCGGTTCGCACACAGGCCGATTTCGCCACGGCATGCATCGGGTTCTGTCTTCTGACTCGATGGAAAGTGCCGCCGCTCGCGGTCGTTGTCTTCTGCATCGCAGCCGGCGTGGTGCAAGGCGTTCTGCACCAGGCGATGTAACGGCTCAGCCGGCCTTGCCGTGGCGGCGTGCCACCTGACGACCGGTATGGCGGCATCGTCCGGGGGGTAAGCGGGTATTTGTCAAGATGATGAAATTCAATCGTCAGACATTTTTACCGCAGTGGTGTGGTGATTCCGCCTATCCGGCAAGTCGAATTGACCGTGTATTTGTATCGCGTTACGCTGTGGCGCCAGCCCAGTCGGTTTTTATCAACCACGCACCAGCGAGGTGATTCCACAAGCGCGATGCAAGGGAAGTCTGTACACGGCTATGAAAAGCGAACTCTTCGACGACCTCGTCACCACTTCTGCAGCGGGTTCGCCTGACGCGATTTTCCTCGTGAACGAGCGGGGGCGCATCCTGCATGTCAGTCCGGTGTGCGAGGATATATTTGGCTACGTACCGGGCGATTTCGTCGATCAGTTCATCATCGACTTCGTGGTGCCAGCCGATCAGGACGCAACGCTCAGAGAGGCGCGCGAGGTGCTGGCCGGCCGCAAGCGGGTCGGCTTTGAAAACCGTTATCGGCACAAGGAGGGACGCGATGTCTACGTCACGTGGTCGGCGCGCTGGCTGGAGCACGAGCGCCTGCGCGTCGGGGTGGCTCGCGACGTGACCGAGCTGCGTCGCCGCGACGCTTCCCCCCTGGCGCTGTTGTCGCTTCTTGCGCCGCATGAACGCAAGGTGCTCGACCTGCTGCTGACCGAGGCGTCGGAGAAACAGATCGCCGAGCGGCTGGGCCTTGCTGCCTCGACCACGCATTCCTATATCACCGGAATCTTTCGCAAATACGGCGTGCGGGGCCGGGCGGGCTTGATGAGCTTATGGCTCAAGCATCTCTCGAGCAGCATCGCACAGGCGCACGAAAGGTAAGGGCGGTTCTCCTCGCGCGGAAAAAGTAGCCGCCGGCAAGCCCTACCCGCAATATCCGCGAGTCAGCCTTGTCAAGCGGCATTCGCCGCGCAGAGCCCGCCGCTTTTACACGCGTTTTCTGGGCTCCTGTCGGGTTCTCTCAGGTCTCTAGCGATGCCGTTTTTTGTGGCTGACCGGTCGGGTTTCCCGCATCGCCCGCGATGCGGTTAGCCTGTATGCAGGAACGGATGCTATCCGAAACGGTTTGCCGAACCTATCCTGCTAATCAGAGGGTTTCCTTCGCCTGAATTCTCCGCCTGGAATTTCCGGCACGCCAACGCCAATGCCAACGCGCGAAACAAACGTGGCGTTGCGAGCGACGGTTGATCTGTTCACCGTCTGTAATCCAGGTTGTTAATCAGCCAGCCATACAAAAAAGCGAAAATAACCATTCAATCCACGGAACGACGGATAATCCCCTTCGCCTCGATACTGTCGGGGGCGGCTTTGGCAGCCTGAGCGGGGATCGTCGTCGAACGGCGGCGCCGAAGCGCGTTGTCCGCACAATCGGCGGCCCATCTGGACCACGTAATGGGGATGACATGAATGGCTGAGCAGCAGCGTTTGACAGGCGAAACCCCGGACATGGCCGTACCTCGGGCCGGTGCGTTACCGCGGGCGGCCGGAACAGGCTCGACGCACGAGACCCACGAGACGCAAGCACGGCGTATTCGCGCCGGGCTCCAGGGCAACCGTCAAGGCAACTTTCAAGGCAAACCCCGGCGCGAACTCAACGCAGATTCAGCGCGGAAAAAGCATGGAGAAGAAGAGGTCAGCCGTTGATGCTAGCCGGCACCTACGACCCGCTACTCGTCGTTTGCTCGTTGCTGGTGGCGAGCCTCGCATCGTTTACGGCGCTCGACCTGACGCGGCGCATCGCAACGGCCAGGGGCCGGGCCGCGCGCTGGTGGCTGGCAGGCGGCGCCTGCGCCATGGGCGTCGGCATCTGGTCCATGCATTTCATCGGCATGCTGGCGTTCAGCCTGCCGATTCCCCTCGGCTACGATCCGGCGATCACCGTTTTGTCGCTATTGATCGCCATCGCCGCGTCGGCGTTCGCGCTGCGACTGGTCTCCCATGCATCGCTGCCGCGCCTGCATCTGGGCGTGGGCGCGTTGCTGCTCGGGATCGCCATCGCCGGCATGCACTATACGGGCATGGCGGCGATGCGCATGTCGCCGGGTATCGAGTACGACCCGCTGCTGTTCGCGCTATCCCTCGTCATTGCGGTGCTCGCGTCCGCGGTGGCGCTCTGGATTGCCTTTCACCTGCGCCGCCAGACCCCGAGAATCCGGTATTTGCGGGCCGGCGCCGCGCTGCTCATGGGCGGCGCGATCGTCGGCATGCACTTCACGGGCATGGCCGCCGCGCGGTTCCCGCTCGGCAGCCTGTGCGGCGCGGCGCACGGCGGCATGAACAAGGGCTGGCTGGCCGTCGTCGTCATCGTCGCGACGTTGGCGATTCTCGCGATCACGCTGATCATTCTGGTGCTCGACCTGCGGCTGGAAGCCGAGACCGCCGTGCTGGCGACCTCGCTGGCGGAAGCGAACGAGGAACTGACTTATCTCGCGCTCCACGATACGCTGACCAAGCTGCCGAATCGCGTGCTGCTGCACGACCGCCTCGAACAGGCGATTCAGCAGGCGGGCCGGGACCAGCGCCGCTTTGCTCTGCTGTTCATGGACCTCGACAGCTTCAAGCCGGTCAACGACGCGTTCGGCCATCACGTGGGCGACCTGCTGCTCGTCGCGTTTGCGCAGCGCATTCGCGACAACATCCGCGTGCAGGATACGGCGGCGCGCGTCGGCGGCGACGAGTTCGTGCTGCTGGCCGGTATCGGCGATCACGCGGATGCGGCCAGCATTGCGGAAAAACTCGTCAGGGCGGTCGAAGAACCGTTCGAGGTCGAGGGCCAGGAACTGAGGGTCTCGACCAGTATCGGCATCGCCATCTATCCCGACGACGGCGAGCATCAGGACGATCTCCTGAGCAACGCGGATGCGGCGATGTATCACGCGAAGGGCTTGGGGCGCAATCGCTACTGCTTTTTCGAAGCCTCGATGAACGTCAACGTCGAGGCGCAGATGCAGCTCGTGCAGGACCTGCGTCTGGCGCTCACGCGAGGCGAGCTGATTCTCCACTATCAGCCCAAATTCGATGCGGCGAGCGGCGAGGTGACCGGCGCCGAGACGCTGGTGCGCTGGATGCACCCGACGCGCGGGTTGATTGCGCCGGGCCAGTTCGTTCCCGTCGCCGAAAAAACCGGGCTGATCGTGCAAATCGGCGATTGGGTTCTCGATGAAGCCTGCCGGCAACTGAGCGAATGGCACAGGCTGGGTCGAACGGACTGGTCGATCGCGGTCAATCTCTCGGCCTTGCAGTTCCGGCACGCGGGGCTGTTGGAGACGGTACGCAATACCCTCGCACGCCACGCGCTCGATCCCGGCTGCCTGACGCTGGAAATTACCGAATCGACCGCGATGTCCGATGTGGAGACGGGTCTTGAGATCCTCATGCAATTGAGGAAGATGGGCGTGCGGATTTCGATCGACGATTTCGGCACGGGCTATTCCAGCCTGCTGTATCTGAAGCGCCTGCCCGCGGCCGAACTCAAGATCGACCGCGGCTTTGTCCGCGATCTCACGCATGACACGGAAGATGCCGCGATCGTCTCGGCGATCATCGCGCTGGGGCAAACGCTCAATCTGAAGATCGTCGCGGAGGGCGTGGAAACCGTCGAGCAACAGGCGTTTCTGGCCGGGCTCGGCTGCGATGCCCTGCAGGGCTTCCTGCTCGGCAAGCCGATGGCGGCGGAGGATTTCATCGAGGCGTTCCCGCTTCCGGAGCAGGTGCTGGCCGACCCGGATGCGGCATCTATCGATGGACCTTGAAGACCTTCAGGCGGGGCTCAACCCAAGGCTCAATCGGGGCTCAATCGAGGCTCATTCGGGGCTCATTCGGGGCGCACCCAGGGCTCAATCGGCACAACGGCGAACGTATCGACTCCGGGGAAAGAGCGCCGCCCGTTGGCGCCAGGCTCGGCGTGGCCACCGGGGCACACGCAAGGGCTTTTCTTTCATATCCATCTGTTCGCGCTGTCACGCCACTGGAGTAAGCTGTGCGCTTTGCGCATTCGTCAAAAGGGACAGGGGTTTATGCGGCGTGTGATATTCAATCAGAAGGGTGGGGTCGGCAAATCGACGATCGTCTGCAACCTGGCCGCCATTAGCGCCAACGAAGGCCAGCGGACGCTCGTGATCGATCTCGATCCGCAGGCCAATTCGAGCCAGTATCTGCTCGGCGAACAGGCGCGGGATCTCAAGCCCGGCGTCGCCGATTTCTTCGAAACGGCCCTGAATTTCAGCTTCCGGCCGACGCCCGCCTCGACGTTCGTCCATCCGACGCCGTTCGAGAATCTCGACGTGATGCCCGCGCATGCCGATCTCGATGCGCTGCACGGCAAGCTCGAATCGCGCTACAAGATCTACAAGCTGCGCGACGCACTGAACGAACTCGATGCGTACGACGAGATTTATATCGACACGCCGCCGGCGCTGAATTTCTACACGCGTTCCGCGCTGATCGCGGTCGAGCGTTGCCTGATTCCGTTCGACTGCGATGATTTTTCGCGCCGCGCGCTCTACGCGCTGCTCGACAACGTCAAGGAGATTCAGCAGGACCACAATGCCGCGCTCGAAGTCGAGGGAATCGTGATCAACCAGTTCCAGCCGCGCGCGAGCCTGCCGGTGAAGCTCGTCGAGGAACTCGTCAGCGAGGGGCTGCCGGTGCTGGACTCGCGCTTGTCGGCGTCGGTGAAGATTCGCGAGTCCCATCAGTATGCGCGGCCGATGATTCACTACGATCCGCGTCATAAGCTCACCCAGGAGTTTACGGCCTTGCATCGGGAACTGGCCGGGTAGTCCGGTCGGCGGGGCCGATGCATGCCGCCGGCTCATGACCGGCTTAGGGTCGACTTAGGGCCGACTCAGGTCTCGCTCCAGACCCGCAGCAGATTGTGATAGATGCCGACGAGCGAGCGGCGCGACGCGTTATCGGCGTTCGTCGCGTTGAGCCGCTGGATCGTGTTGTCGAGTTCGAACAGCAGCGCGCGCTGGTTATCGTCGCGCACGAGGCTCTGGACCCAGAAGAAGCTCGCGAGCCGCACGCCGCGCGTGACCGGCACGACGTGATGCATGCTCGTCGCCGGATAGAGGATCGCGTCGCCGGCCGGCAGCTTGACTTCGTGCGCGCCGTAGGTGTCCTCGATTCGCAGTTCGCCGCCGTCGTACTCGTGCGGCTCGGACAGGAACACCGTGATCGACACGTCGGTGCGGACCTTGAGGCCCGAGCGCAGCACGCGCACTGCGCCGTCGATGTGCGAGCCGAAGGTCATGCCGCCCGAGTAGCGGTTGAAATGCGGCACGTACGCGCGATTCGGCAGCGCCGCGCTGATGAAGAACGGATGGCGCTCGGTCGCCGCGAGCACGCGGTCGGCGAGTTCGCGCGTGATGGGCGCTTCTTCGTCGAGCTGCTGGTTCTGCTTGACCTCCGCGCCGTGATAGCCGGCCGTCGCGCGGCCGTCGACCCACGGGCTGTCGGGCGCTTCGAGCGCGCCGCGGATGTAGCGCACGGTGTCGGCGTCGAGCAGGCTGGGAATCCGGATGAGCATGATGATTCCTTTGGCCCGGCCAGGCGGCGCGGCAGCGGCGCGCGCATCCGGCCGGACGCGTTCCGGCCTTAATAGAACCGGTAGTTGAAGGTAGCGAGCAGCGTGCGCCCGATGCCGGGCACCGAGCGTCCGCCGTCGGACGCGATCAGCTGGTCGTAATAGAGCTTGTTGGTGAGGTTCAGCAGGTTGAGCTGAACGTCGTACCGCTTCGTATGATAAGCCGCCATCGCATCGACCCGGACGTAGCTCGGCACCTTCACGACGTTGTCGGTGGCCGGGTAGCGCGACGACATGTAGATCGGCCCGCCGCCGATTTCCCAATGCTCGACTGGCTGGTATGTGACCCACAGCGTCGCCATGTGGCGCGGTGTGTTCGGCAGCGTATTGCCCTGCGTGCCGTCGAGCGCCTTGACGATCTCGCTGTCGAGATAGGTATAGCCGCCGTAGATCTGCCACTTGCTGCCGAGGCGGCCGGTCGCGCCGATCTGGTAGCCGCGGACGCGCGTGTCGCCGTCGAGCGTATAGGTGCCGTCGCCGTTCTGCGTGCGGGTGTTGCTCTGCTCGATCTGGAACAGCGATTGCGAAATCGACAGATTGCCGTCGAGCAGATCCCACTTGCTGCCGATCTCGTACGACTTGCTGTGTTCGGGCGCGAGGTTCTGCGTGCCCGAGGTCAGCGTGAGCGCTTCGAGCGACGGGTCGAACGACGTGCCGTACGAGAAGTAGTACGACTGCCAGTCGGTGGGCTGATAGATGAGGCCCGTGCGCACGCTGGTGAAGTAGTTCGTCTGGCTGGCGTAGGCCGGCGCCGTCGTCGTGTTGGCGATGCTGGCCTGGAAGCGGTCCCAGCGCACGCCGCCGACCACCTTCCAGTGCTCGCCGAGCGAGATCGTGTCGTTCACGTAGGCGCCGAACGAATTCGCCGACGACTCCGCGAGGTTGTCGAGCGTCTGCACGGAGCCGGCCGGGCGAGGATTGTAAGGCGGGTCGAGCAGCGGCACGATCGCGATCGTGCCGCTGCCCTTCGGCATGCCGGGGCCGGTCACGCGATAACCCTGATTGGTGTAGGTCTCGTGGCCGAGATCGATGCCTGCGACGACCTTGTGCTTGATCCAGCCGCTGCCGAGCGTGCCTTCGATATCGGTCGAGTTGTAGATCGAATGATTGTCGATGACGCGGTCGCGGCTCACGAGGCCGACGTAAAGCGACGAGAGCGGCAGGTCGGTGAAGTTGCCCGCCCCGAGTGCCGGCGAGTTGGCGAACGGGCCGGTAAACAGACCCCGTTTCAGGCTCGTTTCGCGGGCGTCGGTGTCGGTATGGCTGAGCTGCGCCTGATTGCGCAGCACGAAGCCGTTTTCGAACCGATGGATGTAGCGGCCGGTCACGGTCTGATTGTCCTGCAGGGTCCGGTCGTCGGTGAAGCCGTAGAAGGTCGAGCGGCCGACCGGCGCGGGCGCGCCGTTGACCGACTGCACGCCGTAGTCGGCCATGTCCCGGTTGTGCTGGATCAGCGCGGACAGCGTGAACTCGTTCGGCGTGCCGATCCCGAAGCTCACGGTCGGCGCGATGCCGTAGTCCTTGCTCGACATCACGTCGCGCGTGCCGTGCAGCGACTGGCCGAACGCGTTGATGCGGAACGCGGATGTATCGGTGAGCGGCTGGTTGAAGTCGACCGAGGTGCGATAATGGTCGTCGGTGCCGATCGTCGTCGAGACCGAGGCCGATTTCGTCAGGTTGGCCTGCTTCGTCACCTGATTGATGACGCCGCCCGTGGAGCCGCGGCCGAAGTAGAGCGAGGAGGGGCCGTACAGGACGTCGATCGATTCCAGGTCGAAGGTGTCGCGATAGTACTGGCCGCGGTCGCGAAAGCCGTCGAGATAGATGTCGTTGTTGGCGGTGAAGCCGCGCAGATTGATGTTGTTGCCGATCACGCCGCCTTCGGCCGCGCCGATCGTGACGCCCGGCACGTTGCGCAGCGCGTCCGAGAACGACGTGACGCCTTGCGACTGCATCAGCTGCTGGTTGACGACCGTGACCGCCTGCGGAATATCGTGCACGTCGGTCGACACGCCGGTGATGTTCGTGCGGTCGGTCTGGAAGCCGGTGCTTTCCGCATGCCCCGTCACTTGAACCGTAGGCAGCGTCTGCGGCTGGCTCGATGCGCTGTCCGTTGAAGCGGCGGCAGAGGACGAGGCAACCGGGGACGATGCGGCGGCGGGTGTGGCGGTGTTCGTCTGCGCGAAGGCGGAAGTCGCGATGGGCGCGCAAAAGAGACCCATCACCGCGATAGCGAGCGGAGTTTTGGTCAGCATCTGGTATGTCTGGAGTGTGGATTTATTAGCCAACGCCTTGGCCCACGCTTTCCAGACTGCCCTCTGATTCGCCCCAAGGGCGAGTGCTGACGCTGCTGCGCAATGCGGCTTTACGGCGTTGTTGTCTTGGCACTCAACCGGTCTTGCTGGCTGGTCCGGCGTCGCGGGGGGCAACGGGACAACTGGCTTGCAACAGCACCTGAATGAGAATCGTTACTATGCCTTATGTAGTTTCTTAACTCAACAGAAATAATCTTTCATTTTTCTTTCTGTATTATTTCTGCATCATTTTCGCGTGAAGGCGGGTTTATTTCTGAATGGCCGGTTTTAGCGGTTGTATTTTTCAGATTGGATGGTTTTGCTCATGCGCTCCGTCGCGGCTGTTTTGCACATCGCGATGGCGGTGGGCAACATCGAGCCGCCGCCCCATTCATGCGAGGCCGATTTCTCGCATTGCGTGTCGCGGCGTTTTTTCCATGCGGCGATCTTTCTCTCCAGAACGGCTTTGCAGGCTGTCGATGATCCGGCCGTCGCATCCACGATGTGCGCCAGTTTCTGTTCCGCCACGATCTGATCGCGCCATGCGCAGAAATTCATATTGGTCTGGTTGTCGTCGCAATGGGATAAGGCCGCGCCGACCTCGCTCGCGGGCAGGCCGCTGCGCGTCGCGATTTCGCTGACCGGATCGGGAGCGGCAGCCCATGCGGAAGTGCTGATAAACGTCAGCGCGAGGATCAGAGGTTTCATCGCTGGTGTTGCGTGATGAACGGTGCGGCTTCTTCGCGGCGGCGATGGATTAAGCCTGACATGCTCACCACTGGGAGTTTTGTTTGAGAGCAATCTAGCAGACCTTGCAAAGGGAAGCGCGTTTCGCGAACGATTTTGGGCCTTCGCCTATCAAGCCCCCAACGCCACGAACCGCTCCAGATGATGATCCTCATCGCCCAACTGATGATCGATCATCACGAGCCGCTTCGCGTAATGAGCGAGCCGCAATTCCCACGTCATGCCGATCCCGCCGTGCAGCTGGATGCACTCCTGCGCGACCAGCGTGCCGATCCGGCCGATGCTGTACTTTGCCGCCGACACCGCGCGCTCGCGCGCCTTGCGTTCGCCATCGAGAGCGGCGGCCGCGTTGATGACCGCCGAGCGTGCCTGCTCGATCTCGAGCAGCAGATCGGCCATGCGGTGCTGCAGCGCCTGGAAGCTGCCGATCGGCACGCCGAACTGCTTGCGCGTGCGCAGGTATTCGAGCGTGTCGTCTTTGGCGACATCCATCGCGCCGAGCGCTTCCGCGCACAGCGCGAGCACGCCGCAGCTCACCGCGTATTCGAGCGTCGCGAAGCCTGCGTCGACCGGGCCGAGCAGGGCGGTCGCGCCGAGCGTGACGTGGTCGAACGTCACTTCGGCAGCACGGCCGCCGTCGATCTTGCGATAACCGCGCACGTTGACACCGGCCGCCTCGCGCGGCACGAGAAAGAGCGTGAGGCCCGCTGCGGCATCGTCGGCGCCGCTCGTGCGCGCCGACACCAGAAAGACCGCCGCCTGCTCGCCATGCTGAACCACGGCCTTCGCGCCGTTCAGGGTCCAGGCATCGCCGTGCCGCTGCGCGCGCGTCGCGCTTACGCGAGCGAGTTCGTAATGACTGTCCGGCTCGCCATGCGCGAGCGCGGCGATACGCGAGCCGTCGATCAATGCGGCCAGCTCCGCTTTCTGCGCCGCGCTGCCGCTGCGCGCGAGCGCGCGGCCGACGATCAGCGTATCGAGAAACGGCTCGACGACGAGCCCGCGCCCCAAGCTCTCGAACACGACGGCGATATCGAAACCGCCGCCGCCGAAGCCGCCGCTCGCTTCATCGAACAGCGCGCCGACGATGCCGAGTTCCGCGAAGCGTTGCCACAGTTCAGGGCTGAAGCCATGCGCCGAGCGCGCGATGCGGTCGCGCGTCTCGAAGCCGTATTGTTCGCTGACGAAGCGGTTCAGCGTGTCCGCCAGCATGCGGCGGTCTTCGGTGTGCCGAAAATTCATGACGTGGGTCTCTCAGAGTCCGAAGATCATTTTGGCAATGATGTTCTTCTGGATTTCGTTCGAGCCGCCGAAGATCGACAGCTTGCGATTGTTGAGGTACAGCGCCGCCGCGCTCGCGGCTTCGTCGGGGCCGACCGGCACGCCGTCGAAACCTTCGTACAGCGCTTCTTCGACGAACGGCTGCGCATAGGCGCCCATCGCGCGGCGCGTGAGCGATGAAATCTCCTGGCGAATTTCGGTGCCGCGAATCTTCAGCATCGAGCTTTCGGCGCCGGGCACGCCGCCGCCCGCGACTGCCGCGATCACGCGCAGGTTGGTCGTCTTCATGTTCTCGAGATCGATCTCGACGCGCGCCATGCGTGCCGCGAACGCCGGGTCTTCGGCGAGCGGGCGGCCATTGCGGCGCTGCTGCGCGGCGATCTGGCGCAGACGGTTGAAGGCGGCCACCGAGAAGCCGACACCCGCGATATTGGTGCGCTCGTACGTAAGCAGATATTTCGCGTAGGTCCAGCCCTTGTTCTCTTCGCCGACGAGATTCTCCGCGGGCACGCGCACGTCGGTGAAAAACACTTCGTTGACTTCATGCTCGCCGTCGAGCGTGATGATCGGCCGTACTTCGACGCCGGGCGTGTTCATGTCGATCAGCAGAAAGCTGATGCCTTCCTGCTTGCGCACGTCGGTCGCGGTGCGCACGAGGCAGAAGATCATGTTCGCGTAGTGGCCGAGCGTGGTCCACGTCTTCTGGCCGTTGACGACGTAATGCTCGCCGTGCGCATCCTGGCCGCGCACGGCCGTGGTTCTGACCGAGGCGAGATCGGAGCCCGCGCCCGGCTCCGAATAGCCTTGGCACCACCAGTCTGAGCCGTCGAGAATGCGTGGCAGCCAGTGCCGTTTCTGCGCCTCGCTGCCGTATCGGATCAGCACCGGCCCGAGCATGTTGACGCCGAACGGCACGATGCGCGGCGCGCCGGCCAGCGCGCATTCGTTCTCGAAGATGAATTTCTGCACCGCGTTCCAGCCCGGGCCGCCATATTCCTGCGGCCAGTGGTTCGCGAGCCAGCCCTGCGCGTTGAGAATCGCGTGCCACTCGGCCATGTCGTCGCGCGTGAGGCGGCGGCCGCCGTGCACTTTATCGGCGAGACGCTGCGGGAGCTTTTCGCGCAGAAAGGCCAGCACGTCGGTGCGAAACGCTTCTTCTTCGGGGGTGAAGTTCAGATCCATCGCGGGGTCTTCCATCCATGTTCGTGGGGGGCTGATGCGCATTCTGGAGTGGTCAACGTTGATTGACAATGGCATGCCCGATTGACAGACTGTCAAAATTATTTTGACAAAGGCGCCGCGATGGACGTCAATTCCCTGACCCTGCTCGTGGACATTCTCGACGCCGGCAATCTGAGCGAAGCCGCGCGCCGGCTCAAGATGAGCCGCGCGAACGTCAGCTATCACCTGAATCAGCTGGAGCGCTCGATCGGTGTGCAACTGGTGCGGCGCACGACGCGCCGCGTCGAGCCGACCGAGATCGGTCTGCGCCTCTACGAGCATGGCCGCACGATCCAGAACGCGCTGCTGGCCGCGCGCGAGTCGGTCGCGACGCTCGGGCAAAGCCTGCAGGGCCGCGTGCGGCTGAGCGTGCCGAGCGGCTACGGCCAACTCGTGATGTCCGACTGGCTGATCGCGTTCAAGCGTCTGCATCCGGGCATCGTGCTCGACGTGATGTTCGAGAACCGCGTCGAAGACCTGCTGCGCGATGAAGTCGACATCGCCGTGCGCGTCATGTCCGAGCCTCCGCAGAACCTCGTCGCGCGCGACATGGGGCCGGTCAGATATGTCGCGTGCGCCTCGCCCGGCTTCGCGCACACGCACGGCATGCCCGCGACGCTCGACGACCTGCGCGCCGCGCCGCTGATTAGCGCGGCCGTGATCGGCAGGCAGTTGCGGCTGGCCGCGTATCTGCGCGACGAGCGCCACGAGGTGCTGCTCGAACCGACGATCATCTCCGAGAATTTTCTGTTTTTACGCGAGGCGCTGCTCGCGGGGCTCGGCGTCGGCATCGTGCCCGACTACGTGGTGCAGGACGATCTGCAACGCGGCGCGGTGCTGACCGCGCTCGACGAATGGCGCCTCAGCATCTTCGGCACGCACATGTACATGGTGTACATGCCGAACCGGCATCACACGCGCGCGGCCGCGACGTTCATCGAGTTCATGCTCGCGCAGGCGCACGGCGCGGGCAGGGGTGCCGCCGCGTGAGACGGGCGTCTATGCGCCGAGCTTGCGCCCGAGCGCGGTCCTGAGCATCGGCACGCCGACGCGCAGCAGCTTGCGTACGCCTTCGTCGCGGCCGACTTTCTGCACCGCGTTGTCGATCATCGTCTGCATCACGTTGGCCGGATAGAATTCGCCAAACCGGCGGTTCGCGCCGCTCTGCTCGAACACGTGATGCAGGAACGAACCGGCAGGCGGACCGATACGCTTGAAGAGCGCCATCTTCACGACGCGGTTGTTCCACAGGTGCAGCGTGTACGCGTCGGAGCACAGCGCCGCGCATTCCTCGAAATGGCGCGGCAGGAACGGCTTGTAGTAATCGTCGAAGTGGACCGGGTAGAACAGGCTCTCGGGCAAGCCGGCCTTGACGCCGTAGACCGCGGTCAGCAGGCGCGGGCCGGTGTCGCCCCATTTGATTTCGGTGCCCTGCATCGCCTTGACGCGCTTGAGCAGTTCGTACAGACGCGGCGAGTCGGGATCGAGCCGCAGTATCGCCGTGCAGATGCTGGACGGCGTTTCCTTGCCGATCAGGTCGCCCTTCGCGTTGAGATCGAAATCGCGCAGCAGCAGCATGTCCGTGTCGACCCAGATTTCGTCGGTCTTCGTGAACATCGCGAAGCGGAAATAGTCGGTGAAATGCGCCATCGACGGCACGCCTTGAATCGGAAAGGCGTTCAGCGTGTCGGGCGGCAGAATCGCGCGCGCGTCTTTCGCGCTCACGCCGGGCGGCAGATTGGCGATCGGCTCGTAACTATAGAGCGCCACCTCGCTGCCATAGAGGGTGAACGATTGCAGACACGCGACTTCGTAAGGGGAGAGTTCCGGGCCGTGCCAGAACGATGCGAACCTTGCCTTGCTCATAAGCCATCCGTGGAAAAATCATCTGGCACGACCAGCCTGGTGGCCTCTCTGGAGGTTAGACGCGCGCGGCACAGGTCTGACGTAAAGGGCCGTAATCGCACAGGAGTTGTCGCAAAACGTTGAGTCGATCGCTGCGGTGCGAGGGGGTACATGCGATAGGGCGCGGGGGCCGCGCTTCCCCGGACGTAGCCAACGCCCCTGAACACGAGCGCCTGCACGCGAGTCCGCACCGACCCGCGTGCTACGATGCCCAGTCCCACTACGCACGACATCGGAGACCTGGATGCGTCCGGAAAGCGCCGTTCGTTTCGACAAGGAGTTCGCGCCGCGCATCGCCGAGGCGATCGGCGCATGTTTCGCGAAGACCGTGCATACCGAAGTGCTGCCGTATGGCGGGCACGGTCAGCCGACCCGCGTGCGGATTCATGCGACGCCGCTCGATGAACTCGGTCACTACGCGCATCCGCTGAATCTTTACCTGACCTGGGACAGCGACGAAATCGAACGACTGATGGGCGAGCAGGGCACGGCGCGCTTCGCCGGTTATCTCGCCGCGCTGCCGCGCAAGCTCAAGGCGTGGACCCAGGCGCGCGAACTCGATTTCCTCACGCATACGCAGGGCGAACCGGTCGCGCTGCTCGGCGGGCTCGATTTCGAATCGTAGGCAGGGCGCGCCGATTTACGCGCCCGGTTAGGCGCGTGCGTGCATCGGTAATCGGCAATCGGCAGGCCCAATAAAACAACGGCCGCTGCGACATCGATCGCAGCGGCCGTTGTTTTTACCGCGGGACTCGCGTGACGTCGAGCCGCCGTTTAGCTACCCAAAGCCGGATCGCTCATGCTGCTCTTGCCGGTTTCCACGTGACCGGCAAGGCGCCGCGCAAACGATGCATCGGTGTCGACCGTGATCGACAGGTCGTACCAGCCGTGAGCGTTGCGCAGATCGAGGTATAGCTGATCGGTATCGCCGCCGCGCACCGAATGCCGGATCGCATTGTGCGGATCGTACGCATTGACGATCGTGAACTGGCAACGCGCGCTGCCCGTGTTTTCCAGACGCAATTGCAGATTGCCGTTGGCGACGTCGTAACCCTCGGCGATATCCGGTTGCGCGATCTCCTTGCGTTCCCACCAGTTGCTGCGCGCGACGACCTTGCCCGCGAAGCGGCGCAGGAAGCCGTTCGGACCGTGCACGGTGAAGTCGTAGGTGCCGTCCGCGTTGAGCGGCAAGGTGTCCTGCAGGTGCTTGCCGGCTTCGACCGTATAGCTGAGCGGCGCGGCGGCGCCGTTCGTCACGTAGACGAGGAACACCGCGCCCGCGCGGCCGGTATTGATGAAGCGCATCGTCAGCTTGCCGTTCGAGCCTTCGTCGGCGCGCACGAACAGTTCATACGGCAACGCGCGCGCGGGACGCACGCCGGGCTCCTGCTGCGGCACGGCCTGGGCCGCGGGCGGCTGCGGGATGTAATCCGGATGACGGTTCTGATCGGGCGGCACGTACGAGGTCGTGCTCGGCAGCGACGGCAGGTTGGCGTTCGGATTGCTGAAGTTGAAGGCCGAGGTCAGATCGCCGCACACCGCGCGACGCCACGGCGTGATGTTCGATTCGCCGAGGTTGTGATGCTCGCCGAAACGCTTTTCGATGAAGCGGATCACCGAGGTGTGGTCGAACGTTTCCGAGCAGACGTAGCCGCCTTTCGACCACGGCGAGACCACCAGCATCGGCACGCGCGGGCCGAGCCCGTACGGCGCGGCGGGCGTCTTCGCATCGCCGGGATAGATTTCGTGCGTGATGCTGACGGTCGACAGGCCGTTCGCGCTCGACGCCGCCGGGAACGGCTGCGCGAGGTGATCGAAGAAGCCGTCGTTCTCGTCGTAGTTGATGAGCAGCACGGTCTTGCTCCACACCTCGGGGTTCGACGTGAGAATCTGCAGGACCTGATCGATGTACCACGCGCCGTAGTTCGACGGCCAGTTCGGATGTTCCGAATAGGCTTCGGGCGCGACGATCCACGAGACTTGCGGCAGCGTGTTGTTCTGCACGTCGCGCTTGAGGATGTCGAAATAGCCGTCGCCGTTCGCCGCGTTGGTGCCGGTGCGCGCGTTGTCGTAGAGCGGGTTGCCCGGCTGCGCGTTGCGATACTGGTTGAAGTAGAGCAGCGAGTTGTCGCCGTAGTTGCCGATGTACGCGTTCTGCGTCCAGCCCCACGAGCCGTTCGCGTCGAGCCCGTTGCCCATGTCCTGATAGATCTTCCACGAGATGCCGGCGTTCTGCAGCACCTCGGGGTAGGTCGACCAGCCGTAGCCGAGTTCCGAATTGTCGATCACCGGGCCGCCGCCGCTGCCGTCGTTGCCGACCCAGCCGCTCCACATGTAGTAGCGGTTCGGATCGGTCGGGCCCATCAGCGAGCAGTGATACGCATCGCAGATCGTGAACGCGTCGGCGAGCTGATAGTGAAACGGGATGTCCTCGCGCGTGAGGTAGGCCATCGTGGTCGCGCCTTTCGCGGGCACCCACTGATCGTTGCGGCCGTTGTTCCAGGCCGCGTGCGTGGTGCCCCAGTCGTGCGCGAGATCCTGCAGGAATTGCAGGCCGAGGTTCGGCGCGGTGGGACGGAACGGCAGCACGTAATTGGCGCCGGCGGCATCGGTGGTGAGCGGCTGATACCAGACCGGCTGGCCGCTCGCGAGGTTGATCGCGCGCGTGTCGCCGAAACCGCGTACGCCCTTGAGCGTGCCGAAGTAATGATCGAACGAGCGGTTCTCCTGCATCAGCACGACGATGTGCTCGACGTCGCGGATCGTGCCGGTGCAGTTGTTCGCCGGAATGGCGAGGGCGTTGCGGATGCCGGGCGGCAGCATGCTCAACGCGGTGAAGGAACCGGCGGCTTGCGCGGCCGAGCGCAGAAAATCACGGCGATTTTTTGAGGTCATGGTTCTGGCTTTGATCTTCGGTGGAGGAAAGTGCACTGCGAAGATGCACTGTGACGATGCGTCGCGCGCGGAAAGAGTGGCCGCTCACCGCGCGCGGCGCGGAACTCAATCCACGGTGTGGATGACGGGGCTCGCGAGCGGCGCGCGCGACGCATCGGCGGCGGACAGTGCCGTGCCGACGTCGGAAGCGGGGGTCGCGGGAGTCTGAATCGTGAGCGTCGCCGGTGCGGCCGGCGGCGCGGTGGCAAAGCTGCTGGTGCCGGCGCTGTTATCGCTTTGCGCGGCGCGCTGTTCGGTCGTCGAGCCGAGCGTGCTCGTGTCGGCGGGAGGGTCGTCGTGGCTGCATGCGGTGCCGAGTGCGCAGAGCGAGACGATCGCAAAAGCATGAGCCAAACCGGGAGCCAAACGTTTGCACGGCAATGCACGACTCAGCTTCGGCACGAAGGGCATGTCACTCTCTCCGGTGTGAGGAAGGGACGCCAGGGCATCGATGTGCCGAGGTCAGCGATGCCGCAGCATAATCGCCGATCCGTGTAATTTTTATGAAGTATTGGTAAGGAAGCGGCGCAGCCCTGTGCTGGTGCTGATGTCGATGGCCGCGCCGGTTGCTCTGGTTGCTTCCGTCGCGCGGTTTATCGCTGTGCTGCGATGAATGCCGCGATCGCGTCGTCGAGCGGGGCCGGTGCGTCGCGATGCGGCGAGTGCCCGCAGGCGGCGAGCTTGACGAGCTGCGCATGCGGCACGCGTGCGGCGATCGTGTCGATCTGCGCCATCGTGCCGTAGTTGTCGTCGTGGCCCTGGATCGCGAGCAGCGGCTGGCGAATCGAGGCGAGCGTATCGACAATGCGCCACTGTCTGAACGCGGGATTCAGCCAGATATCGTTCCAGCCATAGAAGGCCGAATCGACGTCGGCGTGGTGGCGCGCGAGCTTGTCGCGCAGGTCGGTGGTTTCGTAGAGCTGCTTCGTTTGCGCGATGCTGGCCACCGAGAGGTCTTCGACGAACACATGCGGCGCCATCACGACCGCGCCCGCGAGTGCCTCGGGATACAGCGCCGCGTAGAGCAGCGCGATCGAGCCGCCGTCGCTATGGCCGATCACCCACATGCGCCGGCGTTGCCGCGCATCGATGCCGAGCGCGTCGAGCAGCGCGGGGAGAATGTCGCGGGCCTGCTCGGTCATGAAATCGACCGGCCATTTCACGTGGGGCGCGCGCGGCGTCGAGAGTCCATAGCCCGGCCGCGAATAGACGAGCCCGCGCAGGCCGAGCCGTTCGCACAAGCGTTGCGGCCAGTCGCGCCACATCGACACCGAGCCGAGTCCTTCGTGCAGGAACAGCGCGAGCGGTGTGTCGTCTGCGCGCTGGGCCGCCGGTTCGTTGAGCCAGCGATACTCGATGCGCAACGCGTCATGCGCCGCGCTCGCGGGCAGTTCGGCAAAGCGGCTCGCGCCGGCGGCGGGGGCGGGCGTAGCGGGAGCGGCGGGAGTGGCAGCCGTTGCGGGGTTCGGCATGAATGGATCACCTTATGACTTATGACTGTTCGCGCAGCTTGAAGCGTTGAATCTTGCCGGTGGCGGTTTTCGGCAGATCGTCGGCGAACACGATGTCGCGCGGATACTTGTGCGGCGCGAGCCGTTCCTTGACGAAGGCCTTCAGTTCGTCGGCGAGTATCTCAGACGGTGCGAACTCGCGCTTCAGGACGACGAACGCGCGCGTTTTCACGAGCCCGCCGTGATCGACGCCGACCACCGCCGCTTCGAGCACGGCCGGATGCTCGACCAGCACCATCTCCACTTCGACCGGCGACACGTACTGGCCGCTCACCTTCAGCATGTCGTCGCTGCGGCCCGCGTAGACATAGCAGCCGTTGGCGAGACGCCGGTACTTGTCGCCGCTGCGAATCCATTCGCCGAGAAACGTCGCGCGCGATTTCTCGCGATTGTTCCAGTACATGAGCGCCGCGCTCGGCCCCTTGATGTACAGATCGCCGACTTCGCCATCGGGCACCGGCTGCCCGGCTTCGTCGCGCAACTCGACCTCGTAGCCCGGCACCGGGCGTCCCGTCGTGCCGTATTCGACTTCGCCCGGGCGATTCGACAGGAAGATGTGCAGCATTTCGGTCGAGCCGATGCCGTCGAGAATCTCGGCGCCGAAGTGCGCGGTGAAACGCTCGCCGACGTCGCGCGGCAACGCCTCGCCCGCCGACGCGCATACGCGTATCGCGACCTCGGCGCGCGCGGGCAGATTTGGCGCGACGAGCATGCTCGCGTAGAGCGTCGGCACGCCGCAGAACACGGTCGGACGATGCTTGACGAGGCGCGCGAAGATCGCGTCGGCGGTGGGGCGCTCGGCCATCAGGATCGCGGTCGCGCCGACCGACAGCGGAAAGGTCAGCGCATTGCCGAGCCCGTAGGCGAAGAACAGCTTGGCTGCCGAAAACACCACGTCGCTCTCGACGATGCCGAGCACCGGCTTGCCATACAGCTCGGCGGTCCAGTACAGGTTCGCATGCGTGTGGACCGTGCCTTTCGGCTTGCCGGTCGAGCCCGAGGAGTAGAGCCAGAAGGCGATGTCGTCGCCACTGTTGGCGCAGCCTTTGAGGGCGGGCGGCGCGGCGTCGAGCAGGTCTTCGAAGCGGGGCGCGTCGAGCGAGGTAGTGGGCGCCGCATCCGCCGACGGCTCCGGCTGCGAGACGATCAACTGGCAGCCGTCTTGATCGATGCTTTCGAGCGCCTGCGCGACGTTCGGCAACAAGGCCGCCGACGCGATCACCGCGCGCGCGTGGCTATGCGTGAGCATGTACGTATAGTCGGCGGCGCTCAGCAGCGTGTTCGCGACGACCGGCACGATGCCGGCGTAGAGCGCGCCGAGAAATGCGACCGGCAGCGACACGGTATCGAGCATCACGAGCAGCACGCGTTCCTCGGGATGCACGCCGAGCGTTCGCAGGGCGCTCGCGCAACGCCGCGCGCGTTGTTCGAGTTCGCCATAGGTCAGCGTGTGCGTGTCGTCGATATAGGCAGGCTTGTTCGCGCGCGCCTCGTTCAGTTCGAACAGATAGCGCGCGAAATTGAAGAGCGGGGGTGGCGGCGCGGCCGCCTGATGCGCACTCGTTCGCGCGCTCGTTTCCAGCGGGGGTTCCATATTGTCTCCTCCATCGGTGGGCGCGGTCCGGCTGTTTGGCGCTCGTGATCCGCTCGATGCCTGATGCTCGCGTCGCCATGCGCCGCGCTGACGTTGCTGCCGCTATGGCTTGTGCCGTCGCGCCGGCGGTTTTATGTCGCGGTGAATTCGATCGCGCCTTGCGGCAGCAGATACAGCACGAGCGCCCGACCGTTCGCGACCGTCGGACGATGCGCGGAGCCGGGGCCGTACACGCACCAGCCGGCCGGATGGCCGTCGAACGTCGCGCCCTCGGTGAGCGGCATGATCAGATCGATTTCGCCGTGCGGATGCACATGGTGCGGACCGGCGATGTCCTGCATCGCGACGACGTCGACGGAAAAGCCGTGGGTCTCGGGCAGCGCCTTGAAGATGCGCCCGTAGCGGATGCCGCCCGCTTCGCGGTTGCACAGCCAGCCTTCGGCGACGCCGTCGCGGCAGGCCTGGGCGAGTTCGCGGAAAGTCGTGCTGCCGGCCGGCCAGGTGGCGTTCAGCCAGGCCGCGAGCGACGCGTCGAGCGGGCGCCCGTCAAGTTGTGCCGTTACGCCGGCGATCAGGTGCTGGAATTCTTGCGGGAACATGCGAGCCTCCAGAAAAGCGCGTTTACGCAGGGCAGACGTTCCACCGCCGGAACTTTGCTGCATGCGTGCTGCCGCGCTGTCTCCGTTACGCCGCCGGGCCAGCCGGCGGTGTTCTGATATTTCGTGAGCGTTTGTAGTTGAAGCGGCTTTTGATGAAAATTAAACTGTTCATCTAGTGCGTGTCAAGCACTATAGTACATATATCGAAGTATCGAGGTCACAAAACATGAATCGAAAATACTCCGCCGCACCGCTGGATGAAGCCGCCGCCGACCCGGCCCGCGCCGAGCGCGGCGAGCGTGAAGAGCGCGATCCGTTTCTGACCGCGATGGGCGAGCGCGTACGCCTGCTGCGCGCGCGCCGTGGCATGACCCGCAAGACGCTCGCGGCCGAAACCGGCCTCTCGGAGCGGCATCTCGCGAATCTGGAATCGGGCCTCGGCAATGCCTCGGTGCTCGTGCTGCGCCAGCTTGCGGCCACGCTGAACTGCTCGCTCGCCGAAGTGGTCGGCGACGAAACCACCGCGTCCGCCGAATGGCTGCTGATTCGCGAGTTGCTGCAAGGACGCGACCAGGCGGCGCTGCAACGCGCGCGCGCGGCGCTGGCCGAGATGTTCGCGCAGGCGCCGCGCGATCCGCACCGCAAGCACCGCATCGCGCTGATCGGCCTGCGCGGCGCGGGCAAATCGACGTTCGGGCGCATGCTTGCCCAGGAGCGCAAGGTGCCGTTCATCGAGCTGACGCGCGTGATCGAACAGCTTGCGGGCTGTCCGCCGTCGGAGATTCATTCGCTGTACGGCGCGAGCGCTTACCGGCGCTACGAACAGCGCGCGCTCGACGCCGTGATCGAGGAGCACGAGCGCGCGGTGATCGCGTCGCCGGGCGGGCTCGTGTCGGAGTCGGGCACCTTCAATGCGCTGCTGTCGCACTGCTTCACGGTATGGCTACAGGCGACACCCGAGGAGCATATGCGCCGCGTCGTCGCGCAGGGCGATCTGCGGCCGATGTCGGGCAACAACGAGGCGATGGACGACCTGAAACGTATCCTCGCGGGCCGCGCCGAACTATACGGGCGTGCCGACATGAGCTTCGACACGAGCGAGAAGACGCTTGCCGACGCCTATCTGCAATTGCGCGACCGGCTTGCCGCGCGCCTCGCGGCGGAAGCGCCCGACGAGGCGCGGGCCGGCTGAGCGGTCGCTGGGGCGTCAGGGTTTGCACCTAAAAATGCACTAAAATTCTTTACTCGGATATGTTGATGCACTATTGTTCAAAAAACAGATTCGCATCGTCCAGTCAGGAGACGCCCCATGTCCACAGCACACCCCGCCGTTGCGCCGGCCGCGCGGGTCGACTACCGCACCGATCCCTCGCAGTACCGGCACTGGAAGCTGAGCTTCAACGGTCCGGTTGCGACGCTCGGCATCGATATCGCTGAAGACGGCGGTATTCGCGACGGCTACAAGCTGAAGCTGAATTCGTACGACCTCGGCGTCGACATCGAACTGCACGACGCGATCCAGCGCATCCGCTTCGAGCATCCCGAAGTCAGGACCGTGGTGGTGACGAGCCTGAAGGACCGCGTGTTCTGCTCGGGCGCGAACATTTTCATGCTGGGCCTTTCGACGCACGCGTGGAAGGTCAACTTCTGCAAGTTCACGAACGAAACCCGCAACGGGCTCGAAGATTCGTCGCGCCATTCAGGGCTCAAGTTTCTCGCCGCGGTGAACGGCGCCTGCGCGGGCGGCGGCTATGAACTGGCGCTCGCCTGCGACGAAATCTATCTGATCGACGATCGTTCCTCGTCGGTGTCGCTGCCGGAAGTACCGCTGCTCGGCGTGCTGCCGGGCACGGGCGGTCTCACGCGCGTCACCGACAAGCGCAAGGTGCGCCACGATCGCGCGGATATTTTCTGCACGGTGGTCGAAGGCGTGCGCGGCGAGCGCGCGAAGGCCTGGCGTCTCGTCGATGAAGTCGTGAAGCCGAACCGGTTCGATCAGGCGATCCAGGCGCGCGCGCTCGAACTCGCCGCGCACAGCGATCGCCCAGCCGATGCGCGAGGCGTTGCGCTCACGCGTATCGAGCGCACCGAGCGCGAAGACGGCCTCGGCTATCAAACGGTCGACGTCACGATCGATCGCGCGAAACGCGTGGCGACCTTCACCGCGCGCGCGCCGCAAGAGGTGCAGCCTGCGGACCTCGATGCGATCGTCGCGGCCGGTGCGAACTGGTGGCCGCTGCAATTCGCACGCGAACTCGACGACGCGATCCTGTCGATGCGCACCAACGAACTCGGTATCGGCACGTGGGTGTTCAGGACCGAAGGCGATGCGCGCAACCTGCTCGCCGTCGATGCGACGCTGCTGCAGCACAGGGACCACTGGCTCGTGCGCGAAACGATCGGCCTGCTGCGCCGCACGTTCGCGCGCATCGATGTGTCGTCGCGTTCGCTATTCACGCTGATCGAACCGGGCTCGTGCTTCGCGGGCACCTTCGCCGAATTCGCATTCGCGGCCGACCGCACCTATATGGCCGCGTTGCCGGCCAACGAAGACGAGGAGCCGGCCATCACGCTGTCGGAAGTCAACTTCGGTCTGTACCCGATGGTCACGCAGCAGTCGCGGCTTGCGCGGCGCTTCTATGAGGAAACCGAACCGCTCGACGCGGTGCGTGCGCTGATCGGCCAGCCGGTCAAGGCCGTCGAGGCCGAGCGCCTGGGTCTCGTGACCGCCTCGCCCGACGATATCGACTGGGCCGACGAAATCCGTATTGCGCTCGAAGAACGCGCAACGATGTCGCCCGATGCCTTGACGGGCCTCGAAGCGAATCTGCGCTTCAACGGCCCGGAGACGATGGAGACGCGCATCTTCGGCCGGCTCACCGCCTGGCAGAACTGGATTTTCAACCGGCCGAACGCGGTGGGCGAGAAGGGTGCGCTCAAGGTGTACGGCAAGGGCAGCAAGGCGCAATTCGACGTATCGCGCGTTTGAGGCGCGTGACGCCCGATTGACCTCATCGCGCCGTCCGCCGATATGCGCTTCTCGCGATTGCAGCTTCTGAACAGGGAACCGACTCAGGGAACCGACCATGTCCACGATCAACTACAGCGAAAAGATTCCGAACAACGTCAACCTTGCCGACGATCGCGCCTTGCAGCGCGCGCTCGAACAATGGCAGCCGAACTTCCTGTCGTGGTGGGGCGATATGGGCCCGGAAGGTTCGCACGGCTACGACGTCTATTTGCGCACGGCTGTCAGCGTTGACACGGGCGGCTGGGCGCATTTCGATTACGTGAAGATGCCCGAGTACCGCTGGGGCATTTTTCTTACGCCGGGCGAGCAGGACCGCAAGATTTACTTCGGCGAGCACAAGGGCGAAGCCGCATGGCAGGACGTGCCCGGCGAACATCGCGCGAACCTGCGCCGCATCATCGTCACGCAGGGCGATACGGAGCCGGCCTCGGTCGAGCAGCAGCGTCACCTCGGTTTGACCGCGCCCTCGATGTACGACCTGCGCAACCTGTTCCAGGTCAACGTCGAAGAGGGGCGCCACCTGTGGGCGATGGTCTATCTGCTGCATCGATACTTCGGCCGCGATGGCCGTGAGGAAGCCGAAGCATTGCTCGGCCGCCGTTCGGGCGACGACGACAATCCGCGCATTCTCGGCGCGTTCAACGAGAAAACGCCGGACTGGCTCGCGTTCTACATGTTCACGTACTTCACCGACCGCGACGGCAAGTTCCAGTTGTCGGCGCTGGCCGAGTCGGGCTTCGATCCGCTCGCGCGCACGACGAAGTTCATGCTGACCGAGGAAGCGCATCATATGTTCGTCGGCGAGTCGGGCGTCTCGCGCGTGATCCAGCGCACTGCGCAGGTGATGAACGAACTCGGCACCGACGACGTCGCGAAGATTCGCGCGGCCGGCGTGATCGATCTGCCGACCATCCAGCGTTATCTGAACTTCCACTACTCGGTCACGATCGACCTGTTCGGCGCCGATCATTCGTCGAACGCGGCGACGTTCTATAGCTCGGGCTTGAAGGGCCGCTATGAAGAAGGCAAGCGCGACGACGATCATCGCCTGAGCGAGCATGGTTACAAGCTGCTCGACGTGCAGGACGGCAAGCTCGTCGAGCGCGAGGTGCCGATGCTCAACGCGATGAACGAAGTGCTGCGCGACGATTACATCAAGGATTCGGTCGCGGGCGTCGGGCGCTGGAACAAGGTGCTCGAGAAGGCCGGCATCGATTTCCGCATGACGGTGCCGCACAAGGCATTCAACCGGCAGATCGGCACCTTCGCGGGCACGCGCGTGTCGCCCGATGGCCGCGTGATTGGCGAAGCCGAATGGGCTGTCAACGAAGCGAAGTGGCTCGCCACGCCGGAGGACCGCGCGTTCGTTGCCTCGCTGATGGGCCGTGTCGCCGAGTCGGGCAAGTTCGCGAACTGGATCGCACCGCCCGCGATGGGCGTGAACCGTCAGCCCGTCGATTTCGAGTATGTGCGCTTTAACTGAAGCGATGGCGGCAGGCGAAGCACGAGAGGCGCGCTGTATCACCAGGTGGAGGAAGTCATGAACGCTCCAGTGTCGATCGAAGTGTTGCGGCAGCATCTGATCGATCCGGAAATCTGCATTCGCTGCAATACCTGCGAAGAGACTTGCCCGGTCGACGCGATCACGCACGACGACAACAACTACGTCGTGAAGGCCGAGGTCTGCAACGGCTGCATGGCCTGCGTGCCGCCGTGCCCGACCGGCGCGATCGACAACTGGCGCACGGTGCTGAAGGCCGACGCGTATTCGATCGACGAGCAGTTCACATGGGACGTGCTGCTGGAGCAGAACACGATGGCGGTGCCGGCCGAAGAAGCTGCGCCCGCCGCGAGCGACGCCGCCGCCGCCGAAGCGGACGGCATCGAAGTCGATACCGTGCGCGGCGCGGTCGTGCCGCCGTGGTCGGCCGCGAAGCCGTACGTGAATCTCTACACGCACAAGACGCCGACCACCGCGACCGTGGTCGGCAACTACCGGCTCACCGACAGTGCGACGTCGAGCGACATTCATCACATCGTGCTCGATTTCGGCTCTATGCCGTTTCCGGTGCTCGAAGGGCAGTCGATCGGCATTCTGCCGCCGGGCGCCGCCGCCGATGGCCGTACGCATCATGCGCGCCAGTATTCGATTGCCAGTCCGCGCGACGGCGAGCGGCCCGGCTATAACAACGTGTCGCTGACGGTCAGGCGCGTGTCGCGCCAGCATGGCGATACGATCGACGGCGTCTGCTCGAACTATCTGTGCGATCTGAAGAAGGGTGACGTGGTCAACGTGATCGGCCCGTTCGGCAGCACGTTCCTGATGCCGAATCATCCGAACTCGCATCTGTTGATGATCTGCACGGGCACCGGCTCCGCGCCGATGCGCGCGATGACCGAGTATCGGCGGCGCAAGCGTCTGAAGGGCGCGACCGGCAAGCTGATGCTGTTCTTCGGCGCGCGCACCCAGGAAGAGCTGCCTTACTTTGGACCGCTGACGAATCTGCCGAAGGATTTCATCGACACCACGCTCGCGTTTTCGCGCACGCCGGGTCAGGCGAAGCGCTATGTGCAGGACGCGATGCGCGAGCGCGGCCCCGACGTCGCAAACCTGCTGAGGGATGACAACACCTATATCTACGTATGCGGGCTCAAGGGCATGGAAGACGGCGTGCTGCAGGCGTTGAAGAATATCGGCGAGCAGCATCAGCTCGACTGGGAAGCGCTGTGGGCGAAGTTGAAGCGCGAAGGGCGGCTGCATCTGGAGACATACTGACGTCCCGGAATGGCTTCCGGGACGGCGCATCAAACTCTCCGGCGACGCGCGGCAATGCGGGGGATCGCGTCGAATTCATGCGTCGCGGACTCGAGACGCGTTCTTTCCTCGCCGATCTGGCTTTCCATCGTGCCGCCCGGCACCGCTTGCCGCCTGGACCTGCTTCTTGAAAAAAACGACCGGTTTGCTACAGTCGGCCCATGCCGCCCGATAGCGCTCGCCAGCCGGCGCTCTCGGATTTCAATCCGGGCCACCGGCATGGCCAATCTGTTGGAGCCCTCGATGAAGCCGATTCGTTTGCTGGTGCTGGCCGTGCTGCTGCAGGTGGTCGCGAACCCAGTATTCGCCGGCGACAAACTCGCGCAGATCCGGACCTCGGGCGTGTTCCGCATCGGCACGGAAGGCACCTATGAGCCGTACAGTTTTCACGACGAAGCGGGCAGGCTGACCGGTTTCGACGTGGAACTCGGCACGGCGATCGCGCAGCGTCTCGGCGTCAAGCCGCAATTCATCGAGGCCCGATGGGAAGGACTGCTGGCCGGTCTCGACATCGACCGCTATGACGCGGTCATCAACGAAGTCGCCGTGACCGACGAGCGCAAGCTCAAATACGATTACTCCGATCCGTACATCACGTCGCACGCGGTGCTGATCGTTGCCTCGGACAACACGACGATCCAATCCTTCGACGACCTTCTGGGCCGGAAATCCGCCAATACGCCGACGAGCCATCTCGGCCGGATCGCGGCGGCGCACGGCGCGCAGGTGATCCCCACGCACGGCTTCGAGGAATCGATCGATCTGGTCGCCGGGGGGCGCGTCGATGCCACCGTCAACGATTCGCTGTCGTTTATCGACTACAGGAAGCGCATGCCCGGCGTGAGGCTCAAGGTCGTCGCGGTCGATACGTCGGGCGAGGACAGCGGCCAGTCCGCGGTGCTGATCCGCAAGGGCAATCCGAAGCTGCGCGCGGCGCTCAACGAGGCGCTCGCCGGCCTGAGAAAAGACGGCACATATCAGCGGATTTCGCAGAAGTATTTCGGTCGCGACGTGTTTCGTTGAGCGCGTGGCGCCGTTCTCGCGGGTGAGTCGGTGCGATGAAGCGGTGACATGAGCCGGTGAAACGAAGCCGCAAAAAAAAGAAGGGGCGTTGCAATTGCAACGCCCCCTCCCGATACTACCGCGCGCCGCACCGATTACCAGACCGGCACAGCGGACCGGCAACGCACACTACTCACGCGCCTCACACGGTTGCATCGCTCAAGGCCGCTTCGAAGAAGCGCTCCTGCGCTTGCGCATTGGCACGCGCATACGCGCGATTGACACCGCTGATCACCGCGCGGATCGACGCCGTCACGAGGTTCGCATCGACCCCGACGCCGAACGCGCTGCCGGACACCTCGGCGCCGGCCATTTCGGCGATCGCAATCGCGCGGGCGTCGGCGCCTTGCGTGAGCGCGCGTTCTTCGTAGTGCTGGATGCGCACCGGCACGTCGAAGGCATGCATCAGCGCGTCGAGCGGACCGTTGCCCGCGCCGGACAGCACGCGCGCCGTGCCGTTGATTTCGACGTTGAGCTTGATGTGTTCGCGGCCGTCACGCTCCGACAGGCTGTGGCCGATATAGCGGACCGGCTCGGCCGTGCTCACGTATTCCTGCTGGAACAGTTCCCAGATCTGCGCCGGCGTGACTTCCTGGCCGCTCTCGTCGGTGAAGCGCTGCACGGCCGAGCTGAAATCGACCTGCAGACGGCGCGGCAACACGACGCCATAGCTCTGTTCGAGCAGATACGCGATGCCGCCCTTGCCCGACTGGCTGTTCACGCGGATCACGGAGTCGTAGGTGCGGCCGAGGTCGCTCGGATCGATCGGCATATACGGCACTTCCCAGATCGCGTCCGGCTTCTGCGCGGCGAAGCCCTTCTTGATCGCGTCCTGGTGCGAGCCCGAGAACGCGGTGAAGACCAGATCGCCGACATACGGATGACGCGGATGCACCGGCAACTGCGTGCATTCTTCGGCCGTGCGCGCGACTTCGTTGATGTTCGAGAAATCGAGTTCGGGGTCGACGCCCTGCGTGTAGAGGTTCAGCGCGAGCGTGACCAGATCGACGTTGCCGGTGCGCTCGCCGTTGCCGAACAGACATCCTTCGATGCGGTCCGCGCCGGCCATCACCGCGAGTTCCGCGGCGGCCACGGCGGTGCCGCGATCGTTATGCGGATGCACGGAGACGATCAGCGAATCGCGGCGCTTGAGGTTACGGTGCATCCATTCGATCTGGTCGGCGTAGACGTTCGGCGTTGCCATTTCGACAGTGGCGGGCAGGTTGACGATCGCCTTGTGCTCGGGCGTCGGCTGCCAGATGTCGAAGACCGCGTCGCAGACTTCCTTGGCGAATTCGAGTTCGGTGCCGCTGAACACTTCCGGGCTGTATTGCAGTGTGAAGTGCGTGTCGGGCTGCGCGTCGGCGAGACGCTTCATCGTGCGCGCGGCCTTCTGCGAGAGTTCGATCACGCCGTTCTTGTCGAGGCCGAAGACGATCTTGCGGAATTCCGGCGCGGTTGCGTTGTACAGATGGACGATCGCGCGCGGGGCGCCGCGCAACGATTCGAAGGTGCGCTCGATCAGATCGTCGCGCGCTTGCGTGAGCACTTCGATCGTGACGTCGTCGGGAATATGGCCGCCCTCGATCAGCTCGCGCACGAAGTTGAAGTCGGTCTGCGAGGCCGACGGAAACGCGACTTCGATTTCCTTGAAGCCGATCTGCACGAGCGTCTTGAACATGCGCATCTTGCGCTCGGCGTTCATCGGTTCGAAGAGCGCCTGGTTGCCGTCGCGCAGGTCGGTGCTCATCCAGATCGGTGCGCGCGTGATGGTGCGCGACGGCCATTGGCGATCCGTCAAATTGATCGGCTTGAACGAGCGGTATTTGGTAGCGGGGTTCTTCAACATTTTCATCATCCGAGGGTGAGACCGTGGCAGGTGTCGACCGGACGACGAAAACGCGATACTGGGCCGCCGGTCGGAAACCGGGGCTGGGTCAGTTACTGGGGAATCAAGCGGTTGCTTCGGTGTATCAGAGAGAAGCGGACGCGCGCAGCAGCAGACCTAGCCCGGTAGAGCGGGCTAGTAGTAGCGATAGGGTGGTCTGGGCGCGGTACATAGGGCGCAATGGGAACATATTATCGGGATGGAGTCAAGGCTCGTGGCTCGTGGCTCGTGGCTCGTGGGGCAGCGGGCAGCGGGCTTTGCGCCGTGGCGGTCCCGCACCGCGCCGTCTACAGCCCGAATACGACGTGCAACGTATCGTTGTGCACGATCGTCGATACGCCGATCGCGAGCAGGATCGGCGGCAGCAGCGCCGAGCCGTAGCGGCGCACCGGCGCGCCGAGTAGCGGATGCTCGACCAGCCATACGGCGCCGGCGCACCACAGCCCGATCATGACGACAAACACGAGCGATACGAGCGCGTTTTCGCCGACACCGTGGCTCGCGTACAGCGGCACATAGACGGCGAGATTGTCCGAGCCGTTGGCGATCGCAACGCTTGCGACGGCCCAGCTCGACGAGCCGCGTCCCGCGGGCGCCGGGCTGTGGCGAGCGGCCGGAGCATGCGCGGCGGGCTCGCCCGCATCGGGCTCCGCGCCGTTGTCCTCGCGTTGCGCGCGGGCGGGGCCGAAGCGCTCCCAGGCCTTGCTCAGGCCCACGCCGATCGGCAGGAACCCGAGCAGGCCGACATAGCCCGTCGGCAGGCGCGCGAGCAGCGCGGCGAGCAGCAGTGCCGCCGCGACGAGGATCAGCGAGCCCGCGTACTGTCCCGCGATCACGCGGCGGCGCTCGGCGCCGGCTTCGGTCAGAAACGCGAGCAGGACGAACAGGTTGTCGATATTGGTCGCGGCATAGGCGACGATTGCGAGCAGGACGAGGCTGAACATAAGGAAACGGATCGATACAGGATGGCAAAACCGCGCCGGGCCCAGTGGCCCTTCCGCTGGACGGCAACGCGGCCGACCCACACGATGCCGATGCGATCCGGCGAGGTCAAGCGGCATGCGTCAGGCGGCATGCGGCATGCGTCAGCGCCGCCGGCGGGCGGGGCCGTAAGCTACAATGGCCGACGGCTAAAAAACGGAATGTCGATGAAGATGCGGATTCTCCCTATCGCCTGTGTCGCGATCGCCGCCGCGCTGCTGACGGCCTGCACGATCGCTTCCCGCAACTCGGGCGCATGCGAGCAACTGATGCGAAACAGGCTGGCCGAAACGTCGTCGGATACGCTGCGTGTCGCGCATCGCGGCGTTGCGATTCGCGGCTCGCGCGTGGTGGTCGAAGGCTCGATCGAGCATGTGCCGAGCGCATCCGAAGTAGCCGCCTCGGCTGCGGCCGCGGCGTCCGCTCCGCGGGCGGCCTCGGCACCGGTCATGGCCTCGGCGACGAAGGAAGCCTCGGCTGTCGCCGTGGCGGCCAAGCCTGCGGCGCCCAAAAAGGTCGTGACACCGGCTGCCGCCGAATGCACGTTCCACGGCGAAGAACTCGACGTATTCCGCTGGCTCGCGCCCGCGAAGCTCGCGGCACCGGCGGAGCAGGCGGACGGCGCCGCGGGTTGAATCGACGGGAGCGCCGGTGCCAGGGCGGCACCGGTTTCCACCCCAGCCAGATTTCCTCGCCGCCTCGGCGCTGAATCCGTCAGCGCGCCTCCTCACTCCCTCAAAATGCGTAATACGGCCCGGCTCCGGCCGCCGTATTACGCGACGCGATTGCCGTATAAACCCGTCGCCCGTAGAAGAACGGCAAGCCCCACGCGAAGCCCTGGCTCGACGTGCCCGCGAGGTTGTCGAACGCGTTGTTCGACGACGCGAACAGCGTGCTCGCATTGCCGACATCGAACGCGACCGTGTTCGACACGCCATTGCTTCCTGCGATCGACGCGTTCGCGGCTTGCGTCGAGCCCGGGCAGTACCAGATGCCGCACAGCGGAAACTGCGACGAGTGGAAGAAGAACCCGTTCGAACCGCTGTCGAGGTAGCTCAGAGTATAGGTCTGCTCGCCCGCGGTCGTGGTCACGTAGCCCGTCACCGAATTCGCCTTGATGACGCTCGCGCCGCCGAGCGTGTTGTTCGCCTGCGTGCCGATGCCGAAGATCAGCGAGCCCGACACGCTCGCCGCGCCGGCATCGGCGACGGCGGGCAGGTCGATCACGACGCCGTTGTTGTCGAGCGCGAAACTGCTGACCGGGTTGGTCACCTGCTGCGCGACGGCCTGCGCGCTGGCCGTGCAGGTGCCGCTCGTGGTGCAGCTGTAGTACCAGCGCGGCAGCGCGGCGTTCGCGCAGCCGCTGCCGCAATCGACGGGGAACAGGCCCACGCCGAGAATGCCGTTCGAGTGCAGGCTCGCGACCGTCAGCATCGCCGGGCCCGCGTTTGCGCAGTCGGTCGGCGCGGCGGGCAGCGCCGGATCGGCGATCAGATGCATGGGAATCGCGGCGGCGAGCTGGCCGGCCATGCGCACGTCGGCGGTGCGCACCGAGCCCCACGCGTAGCCGCTGCCGAACACCGCGCATTCGCTTGCCATGCCGCCGCCCGATGCCACCGCGGGCAACGTAAAGCCCGCGGGCAGCGCCGACGCGAGAATGCGCAGGCCGTTCGAGCCCGTGTCGACCTGGATGTCGTCGATCGTCGCGCAATTGCTGGTGCCGGCCTGGCAGATCGTGACGCTCGTCGTCAGCATGTTGCGCGTCATGCCGGGCGATACGCCGACCGTGACCGGCTGCACGTTCGCCACGTTCGATTGCGGCACGCTCGTGTTCTGATTCGAATTCGACGTGCCGGCGCTGCTGGGCGAAGACGGCGTGCCGCCTGACGAGCCGGTTCCGGACGGGGTGGACGACGCGTTGTTCGAGCCGCCGCCACCGCCGCAGGCGGCAAGGGCCGCGCAGACGACGAGGGCGAGGGCGTAGACACGGAGAGCGGATTTCATGGCGGGGTGGGCATCGGGTGGGGCTGAAGGGCGGCTGCGCGTTACTGGAGATCGTCGGCCGTGACGCCGGCCGGCAAGGCCGCCGGCAGCCACGCGCGGCCGACGTAGCTGCGCATCGGGCCGCCCGATTCGACGATCACGTCGGGCCGCGCGATCCGAGACGCATGCAGGTTGCCGTTCGCGGACGCCGCAGCCGCGCCCGCCTGATACGAGCCGGCGTACTGGCCGAGTAGCGCGTGCAGGTCCGGCATGGTCGGGCCCTGCCACGTGTAGGCGACGATCTGGCCGGTGCTGGTCGCGTATTCGTTGAGGGTCGTGTTGCCGGCGTCGGTCATCGTGCGCACGCGCAGCGCGCCGTTGAGGATCGTGCGCGAGGCCGCCTGGGCGGGCATCGCGCCGCCGAGTTCGGCATAGGCGCCGGTGCTGGCGCAGCACGCGATGAGCGCGAGCGCCGCCGCACGCGCGGACGGATAAAAACGGGCTTTGAACATGGCGTGTATGCCTTGCGGGCGGGGGCGCCCGGGCTTTATTGAGATACGAATGAAAAATAACAGCCGGGTTTGGCTTCCTGTGACGTGCCCTGTCAGGCGCCGCCACACGCAATCTCAAAATAAAGCGGGATGTATTGCTTAAAGCCCTTTCAGAACAAGCGTTTAACCACGACGTAAGAACATTCTTAACGCCGTCTCATGACTGTTAGCGACCGTTAAATTTACCCGATGACAACGCAAATAGGCGGGAAAAAACGCGAATTTTTTTAGGGAAAGAGGCATGGCGCACAGACATCCAGAACGAGACGCCGCCGGTGCGATGGGTGGACCAACCTGCGGGCAAACCCCAGTTTTTGCACACGCTTGCCCGGGACCGGTAAAATGTTGGGTTGATCCACGGAAACTTGCCGTGGCGTAGCGGAAGGATTCCCCGAACATGACTGATCTTCGTCTTACCAGGCGGTTTGCAGTAATGCTGATGGCGGGCGGGCTGGTTGCCGGCTGCGGCACCTCGTCGCCGAACAAAATCGACTACAAGAGCGACTCCCGGTCGAAGCAGGTATCGCTCGCGGTACCGCCGAACATGATCGACGAGACGTCCGATCAGCGCTCGCTGCCGCCGCAGGGTGGCGAAACCTCGCTGTCCACACTGAAGCAGGTGCAGGCACAGGCGCCGGCGGGCAATTCCGTGGTGGTCGTGCCGCCGGTTCAGGGCATGCATATCCAGCGCGACGGCACCGAAAGCTGGCTCGTGCTCGACAACAGAACGCCGGATCAGGCCTGGCCGCAAATCCGCCGCTTCTGGCAGGAGCAGGGCTTCCTGCTCGTCGTCGACCAGCGCGACAAGGGCGTGATGGAAACCGACTGGAACGAAACCCACGCGCAGATCAACGACGGCCTGATCCGCAACACGCTGTCGAAGGCGATGGGCAACAGCTACGTAAGCTCCGAGCGCAACAAGTTCCGCACGCGTCTCGAAGCGGCGCCGAACGGCGGCACCTACGTGTTCGTGAGCCAGAAGGGCATGCGCGAGGCGGTCACGGGTGCGAACAACGATTCGAGCCAATGGCAGCCGAAGCCGAACGATCCGGCGCTCGAGCAGGAATATCTGAAGCGTCTGATGGCATCGCTCGCGCTGGCCGATTCGCGCGGCGCGGCCGGCACGCCGAACGCCGAGCTGTCGCCGGCGGGCGCGCAAACCGCGCCGAACGCGGCCACGGCGGGCGCGAAGTCGGCGGCGGCCGCAACCGCGGCGCAGAACGTCGTGCTCGCGGCGCAGCAGCCGATGCCCGATCCGGATGCGCAGAATACCTCGGCGCAGTTTTCGTCGACGGAACTCACGCTGGGCGAGCCGTATGACCGCGCATGGCTGCGCGTGGGCCTCGCGCTCGATCGCAGCAACTTCACGGTCAACGACCGCGACGCGACCCGCGGCCTCTACTTCGTGCGCTACGTCGATCCGAAGGATCTGTCGTCGGCCGAGCAGGGCTTCTGGAGCCAGGTGTTCCACGGCAAGAAGGAAAAGGTCGCCAAGGAGTATCGCGTGAACGTGCGCGCGGTGACGCCTAACCAGACGCGTGTCGCCGTCGTCGACGACAAGGGGCAGATCGACGACAGCCAGCAGGCGAAGCAGATCATGAGTCTGATGGCCGACCAGCTGCACTGAGCGACGTTCGCGCGGCGAGGCCGCCGATTCGGAAGACCGCCCGGGTGAATCCCGGGCGGTTTTTTTTCGTCCGTTCGTTTGCCGTCCCGTTGTCCGTTTGCCGTTGCGTCGCCGTCGTATGCGGCGGCTCGCGGTTCATCGCGCTCGCCGCGTCGTCCTGCGCAACCGGTCGAGCCGCGCATGGCTTTTGCTTTTGATCCTGACAGCGACAGTCACCGGCCAGGAGCGGAGCCAGCCATGTTCGACGTGATCTCTTACTGGATGTGGGCAGTGAGCCTGCTCGTTCTCGCCTTGATGTGCGGAGCGGTGTTGAGCGTTCCCGAGCCACGCGAGCGCGGGCGGCCGCTACGACGAATCGCATCGGCGCGGGCGAGGCGGCTGTAGCGTCGACCGGCCCCGCATCCGTCCATGCACGTCCGCGATGCCGGCGTTTTCGCCGTGTGCAGCGCACGTAACGTGACGTTACGTTGGTGACGTAACCCGCGAAGTTCTCCGCCTTGCCGGCCATGCTTCGCTTCCTTTCTGTTTGAAAGAAAAATATCAATATAAATCAGACAGTTGCGGGCATCTGCGAGGGCTTCTCATAGCTGGCACGCAAGCTGCTTTATAAGACTCATGGGGCCGGATGGGATACCCGATGCGCATGCGCGGCGGATTCCACTTGCGTTTCAAATCATTGCGGTGCCGGCGTGCGAACCGGTACCGAGCCCGATAACGGCCTGCGCGTTGCGCGCGGCCCCGGTGGCCCCGTCGCCTATCCTCGTAGGGCGACGGTTTTTGCCCGCACTCCCAGGGAGTGCGGGCTATTTTTTCGTACTCAGGATTTGCAACGTAGCGCCGGATGGCCGAAGCGGCGGGGCGATTGACACCGCGCGGGCAGGAAAAGAGGCTGCGGACGTCGAAGGCGTGCGGAAACGGGGGGGGGGCCGGCTAGGCGTAGGCCTGCGGAACTGCCGCCCGGCCGCCCGGCGAAGCCGCACCAGTACCCATGCGCTCAGGTATCGGCGCGCCGCGTTCCTGTCCACGGCAGACGCTTCACGACTCCCGTTGCCAGCGCGGTACCCAGCAGAATCACAGCGCAACCTTCGAGCATGCCCGGCGACACGGCTTCGCCGAGAAACAGCGCGCCCCACAGAATGCCGAACACCGGAATCACGAACGTCACGGTAATCGTGCGCGCCGGCCCGATGATCGCGACCAGATGGAAGAACATCATGTACGCGATGCCGGTGCAGGCGACGCCGAGCCCGATCACGGCGCCCCATGCGCGCAGCGAGATCGGCGCGGCGGGCCAGTCGATCACCGCGAGCGGCAGCAGCACGATCGTCGCGCCGAGCATCGTGCCGGCGGCGACGGTCAGCGCATCGACGCCGGTCAGGTAGCGCTTCGTATAGTTCGCGGCGATGCCGTACAGCAGCGTCGCGCCGAGCGCGGCCGCCGCCGCGAGCGCCACGGTCGCAGGTGTGGCGGGCGGGCCGTCGGGCGCCACGATCTGGTCCCACACGAGCATCAGCACGCCGAGAAAGCCGACCGCGAGACCGAGCGTGCGTAGCGTGCTCAGGCGATCGCGCAGCCACAGGAAACCGACCAGCGCGCCCCACAGCGGCGTGCTGGCATTGATCACCGACGTCACGCCCGCCGACAGCGTCAGCTCGGCATAGGCGAACAGGCAGAACGGCGCCGCCGAATTCAGGATGCCGACCACCAGCAACGGCAGCGCGCGCGTGCGCAGCAGCGTGGCGGACTGTTGCAGCGGCCGTCGCGCGAGCAGCACGATGGTGAGAAAGATTGCACCGATGCCGACGCGCAACGCCATCAGCGGCGCCACGCCGAAGTCGTTCACGCCGATGCGGATGAACAGGAACGACGCGCCCCACAGGGCGGCGAGAATCATCAGTTGCAACAGGTTTCTGGCTTTCATTGGAAGGGCGCCGCGCGCGGTTGAGTCGGGACGCCTGAGCATCGTAACAGCGCGATCGTGCGAAACGTTTCAGCGTGGAATGAAACGGCAAGATGCGGGAGAGGGGGCGTCCGGTGAACCCGATCGTAAGCGTTGCGCGGGCACGCGCAAAACGAGCAATTCTCACCGATATGTGAGAAAAACTACGATACGACGGGCGGAGAGGCCGGCCGTGCCCGTGCCGAACCGGCGGGCACGTGAAAAAACATGAGGTAAACCACAGTCTCAGGGGGCCGCGGCCGAAGCGCATCCGCTTCGACGCAGCGCCAGAGCCAGACGTGGACGCAACGCCGGTCAACCTCGACGCGGCGTCGCTGCCACCTCAATGCAACCTCAAGGCAACGTTAATGCAGCGTCAATGCGGAATCATCCACTGCAGGAAATTCTGCTGCGCCCACACGAGCACGCCGAGCAGCACCGTCAGCAGAATCGAATGCTTGAAGGTCTTCGCGAACACGACACCTTCCTTGCCCTTCAGTTCGGTCGTCGCGACGCCGGTCGAGATGTTCTGCGGCGAGATCATCTTGCCCATCACGCCGCCCGACGAATTGGTCGCCGCCATCAGCACCGGGTTCAGGTTGAGCTGGTTGGCCGCCACCACCTGCAGGTTGCCGAACAGGGCGTTGCCCGAGGTATCGCTGCCCGACAGGAACACCGCGACCCAGCCGAGGAACGCCGACACGAGCGGGAAGAACGGCCCGACCGAGGCGACGCCGAGACCGAGCGTGTAGGTGAGCCCCGAATAGTTCATCAGATAGGCGAGGCCGACGATGGTCGCGACCGTCAGAATCGCGATGCGCGTCTGCACCCACGTATCGGCGATCGCCTTGCCGAATTCGCCCGGCGACAGCCGCACGATGAACGCGGTGATGAGCGCCGCGACGAGAATCGCGGTGCCGGTCGCGAGCGGCTGGAAGTCCCACACCGCGCCGTACGGCGTGTTGTACAGCGTGATGAAGACGGCCTTGTCGAGACCGGGCCACGGCACCTTGACGTCGCCGATCGTGAAGATCTTCGCGACGGTCCAGACGATCACGACGACCGACACGATGATCCACGGATACCAGCCCTGCGCGCCGCCGACCTTGCCGCGCACCTCGTTGATGCGGTCGACGTTGACCGCGAACTTCGGATCGACGGCGGGCTTCCAGACGCGCAGGAACGCGATCGTGACGATCAGCGAGACCATCGACGACAGCACGTCGGTCAGGCTGTAGTTCACGTAGTTCGACGCGACGAACTGCGTGAGCGCGAAGCTCGCGCCCGACACGAGCAGCACCGGCCACACGCGCAGCATGTTGCGAAAGCCCGCGTAGACGGCGATCACGTAGAACGGCAGTAGCAGCGCGAAGAACGGCAACTGCCGGCCGACCATTTTCGCGAGCGCATCGGACGGCAGATGCGTGACCGCGCCGAGCACCGTGATCGGCACGCCGAGCGCGCCGAACGCGACCGGCGCGGTGTTGAAGATCAGCGTGAAGGTAAGCGCTTCGAGCGTCGGGAAGCCGAGCATGATGAGCAGCGAACTCGTAATCGCGACCGGCGTGCCGAAGCCGGAAATGCCTTCGAGCAGCGCGCCGAACGAAAAGCCGACCACCACGAGCACGATGCGCCGGTCGTTCGGCAGGTTGTCGATCATCCACAGGCGAAAGGCCGCGAATCGTCCCGAGCGTTGCGCGATGTTGTAGAGCAGGATCGCGGTGAAGACGATCCACATGACGGGCCAGCACGCGAACACGGCGCCCGCGGCCACCGAGTTGAACGCGAGTCCGACCGGAAACTGCCAGATGAAAATCGCTACGACCAGACCGATGACGAGGCCCGCGAGCGACGCCTGCCAGGCCGGCCTGCGGGCCCAGCCGAGCAGCGCGAGCACCGCGATGATCGGCAGCGCGGCGACGAGAAACGAGGGGAACAGCGAGTTGCCGACTGGAGTGAGTAGTTGATGAAACATCACGTCTCCTTCGTTGTTGTTGGGATCGACGCGTGGACTGCGCGTGACGGGCGCGTCGCGGTAGCAGGTAGATGCACCCCGGTGAAACGGGCGTACCGGGCATCGCCTGATTTAAGCGGGTGCTGCATGTGGCTTCCCCAAGAATAGAGCGCTGCGCGGCCGCGTCAAGCCGGGAAAGTACGGGCGTTCGGAATGGCGTGGTGCGATGGCTCACGCATGGCGCATGTCGGGCGCCGGGGGAGAAGATGAATCGCGCTCGATGGGCGCGCGAGGCAGAGCGTGAAGGAAGGCGCCTTCCAGGCGAGGGCGCATGAGCGAAAGCGCGCTTGGCGCGCACAGTACGCCGCGCCGGCAGCGCATGAAAAGCGGCGGGGGCGTGGGCGACTGACGCATGGACGGCGGATCGCGTCCACGCGCCTGCTCAATGGTTGGGAGCCGGGCGCCTGACATGGCCCGGCGTTCCAAACTGCTTCAATGCCAGTGCCGTCCCCACCCGCCGCCCCAATATCCGCCGACGCCGATCGCAATCGACGGCCCGTAATAGGCTGGGTACGGATAAACAGGCGGCGGATAGTACGCGGGATAAGGCGCGACATAAACGGGCGGCGGCGCGGCGACGGCGTAACCCGGCGACGAATTCTGCGGTGCCGTTTGCGGCTGTGCCTGCTGCTGGGCCGAGGACGGATTCGACGGATCGTCCGGCACGCCCTGCTGGGCCGTGGCCGGCGTGGCGTAGTACGACGAGTAGTACCCGCCCGGATAGTAGCCGGCCGGGTAATAGCAGCCCGACAAGGCGAGCGCGATGGCCGCGCCGCCGAGCATGGCGACGCGACGCGGGAGAGGCGAGAGGGTACGGATGGACGGTGTAGATTCGCGCGGCGGCCACGGACGTGCCGAGCGAATGGTGTTGACGACGCAAGGCTTCATGACACGCTCCTCGATGACCGACGCCGCCATGCGCGGCGTCATTCAGAGGAGCTTACGCTTTTGCGATGGAAGCGCTGTGGCAAAACCGTAACGGCGTATTTCAGTTCATTTCAGCGTCTGCCCGAGGCAAGCGCTGAGGTTTCCGTTGCTGTCGCAGGCGCCCGAAGATCATTCGGTATCCTGTACGAATCGCCGGGTGCTATCGAGTACTATCGGATGCTATCGGGCGGATCACCTGCCGATCTGATTGCCGATCACCCCACCCACCGCCGCGCCGCCGAGCGTCGATAAGCCGCTGCCGCCGATCACGGCGCCGGCTGCACCGCCGACGCCCGCGCCGATCGCCGTATCGCGCGTACGCGCAGACATGCCGCCGCAAGCCGCGAGACTGGCGACGACGGTTGCAATAGCGGCAAGCGTGCCGATGCGATGGGTCGTTTTCATGATGCAGACTCCGGGATTCGTTGGACCTGTTCGTTGAACCTGTTCGTGGCAGTGGGGCTCTCCCTGTCCTCGCCCCCGATCGCGGCCGCGCGCGTCGGCGCCGGTTGCGCGAGCCTGGCGGCAAAGCGCCGCTTTCGTCAGCGGATGTTTTCCTTCTGCATACCGATTCAGCACGGGGCGTGCCCGCTCTTCCGGCAGACGCAACGAAAAAAGCCCGCCATTCAGGCGGGCTTCGATGCTGCGCTTGCCAAGCGGCGCGTTCAGTTCAGCGACACGAAACACAATGTGCCGCGAGCGGAACCGCTCACTGACGCTGATAAATCTCCGCGCCTTGCTTCATGAACTCGATCGACTTCACTTCCATGCCTTTCTTCAGCGCTTCGTCGTCGGTCACGCCCTGTTGCGCGGCGAACTCGCGCACGTCCTGGGTGATCTTCATCGAGCAGAAGTGCGGGCCGCACATCGAGCAGAAATGCGCGACCTTGGCCGAATCCTTCGGCAGCGTTTCGTCGTGGAATTCGCGCGCCTTGTCCGGGTCGAGACCGATATTGAACTGGTCTTCCCAGCGGAATTCGAAGCGTGCCTTCGAGAGCGCGTTGTCGCGCACCTGCGCGCCCGGGTGACCCTTCGCGAGGTCGGCGGCATGCGCGGCGAGCTTGTACGTGATGATGCCGGTCTTCACGTCGTCCTTGTTCGGCAGGCCGAGGTGTTCCTTCGGCGTCACGTAGCAGAGCATCGCGGTGCCAAACCAGCCGATCATCGCGGCGCCGATGCCCGAGGTGATGTGGTCGTAGCCCGGTGCGATGTCGGTCGTGAGCGGCCCGAGCGTGTAGAACGGCGCTTCGTCGCACCAGTCGAGCTGCAGGTCCATGTTCTCCTTGATGAGCTGCATCGGCACGTGGCCCGGGCCTTCGATCATCACCTGCACGTCGTGCTTCCACGCGATCTGCGTGAGTTCGCCGAGCGTCTTCAGCTCGCCCAACTGCGCTTCGTCGTTCGCGTCGTAGATCGAGCCGGGACGCAGGCCGTCGCCAAGCGAGAAGGCCACGTCGTAGGCCTTCATGATTTCGCAGATCTCTTCGAAGTGCTCATAGAGGAACGACTCGCGATGATGCGCGAGACACCACTTCGCCATGATCGAGCCGCCGCGCGAAACGATGCCGGTCATGCGGTTGGCCGTGAGCGGCACGTATTGCAGACGCACGCCCGCGTGGATCGTGAAGTAGTCGACGCCTTGCTCGGCCTGTTCGATCAGCGTGTCGCGGAAGATTTCCCACGTCAGGTCTTCGGCCTTGCCGTTGACCTTTTCGAGCGCCTGGTAGATCGGCACCGTGCCGATCGGCACCGGGCTGTTGCGGATGATCCACTCGCGCGTTTCATGAATGTGCTTGCCGGTCGACAGATCCATCACCGTGTCGCCGCCCCAGCGGATCGCCCACGTCATCTTGTCGACTTCCTCGCCGATCGACGACGTCACGGCCGAGTTGCCGATGTTCGCGTTGATCTTCACGAGGAAGTTGCGGCCGATGATCATCGGCTCGCTTTCCGGGTGATTGATGTTGTTCGGAATGATCGCGCGGCCGCGCGCGACTTCCTCGCGCACGAATTCCGCAGTGATTTCAGCGAGGCCGTTCGGGCCGAACGCGCTCGCGCCGAACGCCTGGCCCGGATGCTGGCGGCCCATCATCGCGGCGAGCTTCGTGCCGTTCGGGCCGCTCGTCTTCAGGCTTTCGAGGTACTCGGCGCGGCGCTGGTTCTCGCGGATCGCGATGTATTCCATCTCCGGCGTGACGATGCCCTGCCTCGCGTAGTGCATCTGCGTCACGTTTTTGCCGGCGACCGCGCGGCGCGGCGTGCGATGCAGGCCCGGGAAGCGAAGCTGCGCGGTGGCCGGATCGGCGGCGCGCTCGCGGCTGAAGCTGCTCGACAGGCCGGTGAGCGGCTCGGTGTCGCTGCGCTCTTCGATCCACGCCTCGCGCAGCGCCGGCAGACCCGCGCGGATGTCGATCTTCGCGTCCGGGTCGGAGTAGGGGCCCGACGTGTCGTAGACGTAGATCGGCGGATTCTTTTCGCCGCCGAAGCTGTCAGGCGTATCGGCCTGGGAGATTTCGCGCATCGGCACGCGGATGTCGGGGCGCGAGCCGGTCACGTAGACCTTGCGGGAATTCGGCAGCGGCGCGACGGCGGCTTCGTCGACATGGGCGTCGGCGGACAGGAACTTCGGGTTGGCGTTCATGCAAATCTCCATGCTAAGCAATGTGGGGCGGCTAAGCAGGAGACCGAGACGGAAGAGGTCGGAAATCGCGAGAGATGAGGCGGTGCAGCTGGAGTGCGAGATCCGTACGCTTCCCTGCGCTGGCATTATCCAGATCAGGTTCAAAGGGTATTTCTCACCCACGTGGCACGGACCTCCAGACACCGTGCGACGCAGGACCCCCGCGTTAGCAGCGCACACGATACACCGGCCGCCCGCTGTTTGGCAACCCATCCAGATAGATCAAGCGAGGGATTGGGTTGCAATCAGACATATCCTATTCTTGTTCTGACACCGTATTGAACAGCGATGGCCGACAGCGAAAAAACGCCCGCGGCTTATCTCGAAAAATTCCGTTAAAGCTCGGTTCAAGCGGGTCGACCCATTGCCGTCCAGCCAGGTGCGGCAAGGCGGCTGTCCGGCGCGGCGATTCGCGCGGGGCGGCGTGCGAATGGCGCGAGGCGACTCGCGCCGATTGACAAAAAAGCGAGGTGTGCATGAAAGCGGAAACAGGGCGGTGGCCGGCGTTCGGCAGGAAGGCGGCGGTAGCGGCGTTGCTGGCCGCGCCGCTGGCGGCGTCGGCGGCAACGGGCGGGGTGATCCGGTTCGTCGGGATGGTCGTGGCGCCGCAGCTGGAAATCAGCGCGGATGCCGTGCCC
>NZ_JAAGPS010000192.1:0-237 GCF_017105025.1 Paraburkholderia sp. Ac-20336
TAGTGTTTGTACTGATCAATTGTTGTTACGTGCTGGTTAGTTCATTCAGCAAGTTTATGTTACACTATTGTATACGTCATTTGGTTTAGTGTCTATGGTGATGTGCTATGTCAGACGAGTATGGTTAGTTGCATTCGTAGCATCTGTCTGTTTATTTGTTTTCTGTATTTATTTCGTTTTTTTTTTTGCCTTGTTGATCCCTTCCTTTTTGTTTTTTTTTTTTTTTTTTTTTTTTTT
>NZ_JAAGPS010000193.1:0-8864 GCF_017105025.1 Paraburkholderia sp. Ac-20336
CGTTTCGGGCGGCTGCCCCGGCGGCTCCGCTGGCGGCGTGGCGCCGGGCGGCTGTGCGGGGGTCGGGTCGGTGACGTCCGTGGTCATGCGTGAATAAGTTGGCAGATAGGCTGGCGGGTTTGCATCGGCGCGTCAGAAGGCGATGCCGAGCGTCAGGTAAGGCCGCACGCTTCTGTTGCGGATGCCGTACGCGAGATCGACGTTGACCGGACCGACCGGGCTGCGCCAGCGCGCGCCGACGCCGACACCCGGATAGAAGACTTTCTCGCCCCAGGTGTCGGTGGCGGTGCCGATGTCGAAGAATGCGGCCGCGCCCCAGTCGTGCGAGAACCAGTGCTGATATTCGGCCGCGCCCGTCACGAGATATTTGGTCGGCAGGATCGAGCCGGCGACGTCGTTGCCGATGCTCTGGAAGCCGTAGCCGCGCACCGAGTTCGAGCCGCCTGCGCGGAACAGCAGCGATGCCGGAATGCCGCTCGAACTGCCGCTCGTGAACACGCCGCCGAGTTCGGCGCGAATCAGCACGATGTCGTCATGGCCGATCGGCAGATACTGCTGGCCGCGCGCGTAGCCGCGAATGAAGGTCTGGTCGGCCAGCAGGCCCTTGACCGCGAAGCCCGCCTCGGCGTGGATCAGGTTGCCGCTGCGCGGGAACAGCGGGTCGTCGGTATTGCGCCGGGTCCACGACCACGCCGGCACGAGCGCGTGCGCGGTGGTCGGCGGCGCCGCGTTCTGGTCGAGCCGGTCGTCGTAGAACAGCAGCGAGTAGCTGTAGTCGAGGTATTGCGAGGTGCGCGAGCGCTGCACGCCGCCGCGAATGCTGTAGATGCGCGTGTCGGAGACGTCGGTGGTCGTGTACGAGGCGAGCACGCTATTGGTCCACGCGCGCGGGCCCGGCGGCATCGACAGTTGAATCTGGCCGTACTGCTGGGTCTGGTCGGCGCGCCCCTCGACCGTGAACGGCCACGCCTTGCCGAACGTGTTCAGATAGGTGTACGCACCCTGCACGAGCGGACCGTTGTCGGTCGAATAGCCGACGCCGCCGCGAAAGCTGTGATACGGAAACTCCGACACTTTTACGTGCACCGGCGTGTTGAGCGGCTTGGCCGGGTCGTTGTCGAGATCGATCGCGACGCTCGCGAAGTACGGCGTGTTCTGCAATTGCCGCTGCAGTTCGGCGACGCTGCGCGTGTCGTAGACCTGGCCCGGCGAAATCGGATTGACGTTATGGACGATGCGCTCGGGATAGCGCCGCGTACCCTGCACGTCAATCGCGCCCATCGTGAAGGTCGGACCGCTGTCGTAGGTTACCGACAGCTTCGCCGTGTGCGTGCGCGGATCGACGAGCGCCTCGGAGTGGTAGATCTTCGCGGCAAGATAGCGGCGCGATTGCAACTCGCGCAGCGAGGCGTTCTTCGCGTCGTCCCAGTCGCTCTGCGAAAACGGCTGGCCCTCGTGCAGCGAGAACGCGAAGCGGGTGGCGTTTTCCTGCGCCGTGTCCTCGGTCACGACCGCGCCGCGAAACGACAGGTCGACCGAGCTGACGAGGGTCTGCGCGCCTGCGTCGACCCGCACGGTGACGCGCCGCACGTCGTCGACGGTGCGCACGTCGGTGCTGACGACCGGCGAGAAGTAGCCCTGGGTCGCGGCGAGATCGCGCACCTGCTGCGGCGTGGCGGTAATCAGAAACGAGAACTGGTCTTCGCTGATGTCGGGCCGCTTCGCGAAACGGGCGATGTCGAGGTGCTGTTCGAGCAGCCGGCGCAGCGCGCGCGGCTCGGCGACGACGTCGACCTTGTAGCTCGGCTTCGCGCGCGCCGCGTGGGCCTCGCCGGCCACGAGCGTCAGCAGGACGAGACTCAACGCGAGCCACGCGCGCAGCCAGCACCGCACGGGCAGCGAACGGTGCCGCGCGGCGTGCCGCTGCCGTTCTCGCCCGCGCCGCCCACGCGGCTTGTCGATCGTACCTACCGCCAAACAGGACCTCCGGCCAGAATTGATCAGTGCTTGCTCCCGGCGCGCCCGGGCCTGCTATTTGACCACATCGGCGCGGGGGGCGAGATCCCAAAAAGAGGGGGCGGCGTTTTTCGACCGCGCGCGGCGCATGCGGTAAAATTCCGCCACGATGGCGCCGCGTCGCCGGCACTGCCAGACGCGCGCCCTTTCACCCATCACGGACGTCGAGCCATGTATCAATCGGACATCACCCAGTTCCTGAACCAGCTCAAGCAGCAGAAACCCAATCTGGAAGCCGAGCAACGCCGCGGCCGAGCGCTGCTGTGGGACAAACAGCCGGTCGATCTCGACGAACGCGCCGAGCAGCAAGCCTCGCGCGTCGCGCAGACACCCTACCAGTACTACCAGAACTTCTGAGCGCCCCAGTCACGCCGACGATGAGTCACGCCGACGAGGCCCACGGCCCGCTGCATGGGCCGGTCCATGGGCCGCTGCACGGTCCGCCGGCCGATGCCGCGCTCGCCGCTCCCGCCACCGACTCGACACCCGACACGGTCGACGGCGTCGCGTTCGCGCGCCTGTACGGCGAGCCGCTGTTCAAGCTGCCGAACGACCTGTACATCCCGCCGGACGCGCTCGAAGTGTTCCTCGAGACCTTCGAGGGACCGCTGGATCTGTTGCTGTACCTGATCCGCAAGCAGAACTTCAACGTGCTCGACATCCCGATGGCGGATGTCACCACGCAATATCTCGGCTACGTCGAGCAGTTGCGCAAGACCAATCTCGAACTCGCGTCCGAGTATCTGCTGATGGCCGCGATGCTGATCGAGATCAAATCGCGCATGCTGCTGCCGGTCAAGAAGGCCGACACCGGCGAGGACGCCGAGGACCCGCGCGCCGAACTCGTGCGCCGCCTGCTCGAATACGAGCAGATGAAGCTCGCCGCGCAGCGCATCGACCAGTTGCCGCAGCTCGGGCGCGACTTCCTGCGCGCCGAGGTCTATATCGAGCAGAGCATCACGCCGCGCTTCCCGGACGTGAGCAGCGACGATCTGCGCGCCGCGTGGGCCGACGTCATCAAGCGCGCGAAGCTCGTCCAGCATCACAAGATTTCGCGCGAAGAGCTATCGGTGCGCGAGCACATGAGCCTGATCCTGCGGCAGTTGCAGAACACGCGCTTCATCGAGTTCTCCGACCTGTTCGATACGAGCCGGGGTGTGCCGGTCGTGGTGGTGAACTTCATCGCCGTGCTCGAACTGTGCCGCGAATCGCTCGTCGAGATTACGCAGGCGGAGCCGTTCGCGCCGATTTACGTGCGGCTCGCTTATCTGCCGGCCTGATTGAGCGGCCGATCAAGCGGCCTGATTGTGAACCGGCCGATCGCGGCGGCCCGATCGGTCCTGCTGTTTTTCGGTGGGGCCGGCGCAACGGCGGCTCCTAGCTCCCCCGGCCGCGCGACGGAACCGGCACCGCGCCGGGCCGCCGGCCGGCCCACGGGAAAACCGCTAGAACCCCGCCAACGCAAGGCCTGGCGGGCGCCACGGGCGAACCCGCCGCGCCCCGCGCCGGACACACGCCGCCATTCGGTGCGCCCGGCCCGCAAATCCACTACAATCCGCGCTCCGAACCCGTCATCGCCGGTAAGGCGGCGGCCTGCGCGATTCCCCGAGGTCTTGCGCCAACCGGGGCGCGCGCGGCGCGCGAACCCATTCCTGTCCGATCATGAAAGTCATCAGCTCGATCCATGAATTGCGCGACCAGTTGCGCGGCCAGAATCGCACGGCCTTTGTGCCGACCATGGGCAATCTGCACGAGGGCCATCTGTCGCTGATGCGCCTCGCGCGCCAGCACGGCGACCCGGTCGTGGCGAGCATCTTCGTCAACCGGCTGCAGTTCGGCCCGAACGAGGACTTCGACAAATATCCGCGCACGCTCGAAGCCGACATCGAGAAGCTGCAGAAGGAAGGCGTCTATGTGCTGTTCGCGCCGGCCGAAAAGGACCTGTATCCGGAGCCGCAAGAGTATCGCGTGCATCCGCCGCACGATCTCGGCGACATTCTCGAGGGCGAATTCCGCCCCGGCTTCTTCCACGGCGTATGCACGGTCGTGATGAAGCTGATGTCGTGCGTGCAGCCGCGCGTCGCGGTGTTCGGCAAGAAGGATTACCAGCAGCTGATGATCGTGCGCCAGATGTGCCACCAGTTCGCGCTGCCGACCGAAATCGTCGCCGCCGAAACCGTGCGCGACACCGACGGCCTCGCGCTAAGCTCGCGCAACCGCTATCTGTCGGACGCCGAGCGCGCCGAGGCGCCGGTGCTGGCCGCCGAGCTGAATCGCATCCGCGACGCGGTGCTCGCGGGCGAGCGCGACTTCGCGAAGCTCGAACAGGCGGCGGCAGCAGCCCTCGCCGCGCGCGGCTGGAAGCCCGACTACATCGCGATCCGCAAGCGCTCGAACCTGATCGCGCCCGGCACGCAGGACGCCAACGCGCCGCTCGTCGTGCTGGCGGCCGCCAAGCTCGGCGCGACCCGCCTCATCGACAACCTCGAAATCTGACGCCGCCAGCCGCCGGCGCTACGATCGAACCGGTCGCGACGGCACCGGGTTTCATCGAAACTACCCAGCACAGTCACACAGGATTGGTCATGCAACGCAACATGCTGAAGTCGAAAATCCACCGCGCCGTGGTCACGCACTGCGAGTTGCACTACGAAGGCTCGTGCGCGATCGACGAAGACCTGCTCGAAGCGGCGAACATCGTCGAAAACGAGCGCATCGACATCTGGAACATCAACAATGGCGAGCGTTTCTCGACCTACGCGATCAAGGGCGAGCGCGGCAGCGGCATGATTTCGCTGAACGGTTCGGCCGCGCGTCGCGCGCAGCTCGGCGATCTGGTCATCATCGCGGCATTCGCGGTGGTCGACGAAGCCGAACTGAAAGCGGGCTGGAAGCCGGACCTCGTGTTCGTCGACGAAAACAACCGGATCAAGGGCAGCCGCGATCACGTGCCGACGCAGAACTGGACCTGAGCGCGGCCCGGCCTGCCGCCTGACCGACGGCGGGCCGCCCCGCCGCGGTGCTTCGCTTCAGTCCTCTGCTTCAGTCCTCTGCTTCAGTCCTCTGCTTCAGTCCTTCGCTTCAGTCCTTCTTCCCCGTGCCGTTCGTCCACTCGACGATCGGCCGCCACTGCTCCAGATCCTTCTCCACGCGGCTTTTCGCGACGTCCCACAGCGTCAGGCCGTGTGCCGCGAGTTGCACGTAGTTCTGCGTGTCGCGCAGAAAGCCGAGCACCGGCAGCTTGAGCCCTTCGACGAAGCGATGCAGTTGCTCGGCCGAGCGCGTGCGCGAATCGACGCGCATGCCGACCACGCCGACCTCGATCGCGCCCTTCCTGACCGCCTTTTCCTTCGCGAGACGTTCGAGAAAATCCTGGGTCGCGAGAATGTCGAACATCGACGGCTGCAGCGGCACGATCACCTTGTCGGCCAGATCGAGCGCGATGTTCAGGCGGTTGCCGTGCAGGCCGGCCGGCGTGTCGATGACCGCGTGATCGAGCCCCTTGGGCGGCCTGGCCGGCGTCTCGGTGTTGACTTCCCACGTCTCGATGGCCGGCAGCGTCTCGGGCCGCAGCGCGAGCCACGCATGCGCGGACTGCTGCTTGTCGAGGTCGGCCAGTGCGACCCATTCGCCCTGCGCGGCGAAATAGCCGGCCAGATTGGTCGATAGCGTGCTTTTGCCCACGCCGCCCTTCGGATTCGCCACCACGATCACCGACATGAATTCTCCTGGAAAGAAGGCTGGACTCCGCCAGCCGGTTTGCCGCGCCATTGCGCCCGATCGGTTCAGACCAGCGCCCGCGGGTTCCGATCCGTGCCTGACCGGTCGTTTCTCAGGTTCGCCCGCCCGTCAGCCGTTGATAATATCGACAAATGCAGCGCGGCCGAAGCCCCAAAACGGCGAATCGGCTGCCTGAACCCGCCGTTTTATCGATAAGGACCCGAATCTCATGAGCACACTGCGCCCGGAATATACCGTCGAACGCCTGCACGAGCGCCAGCGAGGCAAGCTGCCGGACCTGCTCGGCCTGCGCGCGCTGTCGGTCGAACAGGGCATGCTGGTCGCGGAGCTGACCGTGCGCGAGGAACTGCTGGCGCCGAACGGCTTCCTGCACGCGGCTAGCGTGATCGGCCTCGCCGACACCGCCTGCGGCTACGCGTGCCTCGCGCACCTGCCGGAGAACGCGCGCAATTTCACGACGATCGAGCTGAAAAGCAACTTCCTCGGCACGGCGACGCAGGGCACGATCCGCGCGGTCGCGAAGGGCGTGCACCTCGGGCGCAGCACGCAGGTCTGGGACGCAACCGTCACCGGTCCGGACGGCAAGACGATCGCGCTGTTCCGCTGCACGCAGATGGTGCTGTACTGAGCGATGCCGTAAGCGATACGGCAAGCGGCGCGGGGCGCGCCCGATTCGCCCCGCGTCGAGGCAACGGGCGCGCGGCCGGGACGGCAGCTTGCGGGCGTGTTTCGGCGCTCCGGCCGTAGGCGCGGTGCAATCGCAGCACACGTTGCGACCTGCTCGGGCCAGTGCCAGCCTTCACCCCACCGCCGCGAACAGCCTGCGCATATCGACGTGCGTGGCGAGCGTATCCGCGAGTCGCTCCAGCGACGCCTCGCGCAGCGCCGCGTAATCGACTTCCTCGGCGTCGCTCAGGCCCGCCCAGGCGAGCAGCGCCGCGCACGCGGCCGGCGTGTCGAACAGGCCATGCACGTAGGTCGCGAGAATCTGTCCGTCGACGGACAACGCGCCGTCGGGACGCGTGCCCTGCGCACCGGCGTTTTCCCGCGCGCCATCGAGCCGCAGCGCCGGCGCATCGAGCGCCGGCCCGCGCGTCTCGCCCATATGAATCTCGTAACCCGCCACCTCGGGCGCACCGGGCAGCGCGAGCCGCCCGGTCACGTTCTTCAGCGTCTTCTCGCGCGTGAGCACCGTCGCATAGTCGAGCCAGCCGAGCCCCACGGACGTGCCCGGCGCGCCCTCCACGCCATGCGGATCGGCAATCTCGCGGCCGAGCATCTGCATGCCGCCGCAAATGCCGATCACGCGTCCGCCGTAGCGCAGATGCTTCGCGAGCACCGCGTCCCAGCCCTGCGCGCGCAGGAACGCGAGATCGCCCGGCACGTTCTTCGAGCCCGGCAGGATGATCAGATCGGCGGGCGGCAGCGGCGTGCCGCCGCGCACGTACTGGAAATCGACCTGGCGGTGTACGCGCAGCGCGTCGAAATCGGTGTGATTGCTGATGTGCGGCAGCACCGGCACGACCACGCGCAGCAGGCGCGCCGCGTCGCCGCTGCCGGCCGCGCGCAGCTCGGGCGGCAGCATGTCCTCGGCGTCGAGCGTAAGGCCGTGCAGATACGGCACGACGCCGAGCACCGGCTTGCCGGTCTTCGCTTCGAGCCAGTCGAGGCCGGGCTTGAGCAGGCTCACGTCGCCGCGAAAACGGTTGATGATGAAGCCGCGCACGCGCGCCTGCTCGCTTGCCGACAGGCAGGCGAGCGTGCCGGTCAGATGCGCGAACACGCCGCCGCGATCGATGTCGGCGACGAGCACGACCGGGCAATCGACCGCTTCGGCGAAACCCATGTTGGCGATGTCGCGCTCGCGCAGATTGATCTCGGCCGGGCTGCCCGCGCCCTCGACGAACACCGTGTCGTACGCCGCGCGCAGCCGCGCATACGACGCCAGCACGGCCTCGAACGCGACCGGCTTGTACTCGTGATACGCGCGCGCGTCGAGATTCATGCGCGCCTTGCCGTGGATGATGACCTGCGCGCCGCGATCGCTGGTCGGCTTGAGCAGCACCGGGTTCAGATCGGTATGCGCGGCGATGCCGGCGGCGACCGCCTGCAGCGCCTGGGCGCGGCCGATCTCGCCGCCGTCGACGGTCACCGCGCTGTTCAGCGCCATGTTCTGCGGCTTGAACGGCGCGACCCGCGCGCCCGCGCGGCGCGCGAGACGGCACAGGCCGGCCACGAGCGTGCTCTTGCCCGCATCGGACGTGGTGCCCTGGATCATCAGCGTGCCGCGCGGCACGGGCAAGGCGTCGGTGGAAATCGGCGGGGTTCGGGTCACGGCAAGGGCGGTCGGATCGGAATGGGCGGTCGGGGCGATGCCGCGCGTGCTTCATGCACGTCGTACACGTTGCGCGCATCGTGCGCCTGCTGCACTCGGTGCCCGATGCCCGGCACAGGGCGCGCGGCGGCAAGACCAGCATTATCCCACCGCGCCGGCCAGAGGCGCACGCCGGTACAATCACGCGATGATTTCCCCCGACCTCACCTTCGTCCTCGGCGGCGCCCGCTCGGGCAAAAGCGCGCACGCCGAGCGGCTCGCGAGCGACAGCGCCCTGCCCGTCACCTACATCGCCACCGCCCGCGTCACCGGCGACGCCGAATTCGGCGCGCGCATCGCGCATCATCGCGCGCGGCGGCCCGCGCACTGGGGTCTCGTCGAGGCGGACCAGGACCTCGCCGGCGTCGTCTCGCAATACGACGCGCCGGGTCAGTGCCTGCTGATCGACTGCCTGACGCTGTGGCTCGCGAACCTGCTCTGTCCTGCCGACACCGCCGACACCGCCGACAACACCCGCGAAAACGCCCCGCCCATCGAGCCCTACCACGCGCGCGCCGCCGCGCTCGAAGCGGCGCTCGCCGCGGCGCGCGGCAAGATCATCGTGGTCAGCAACGAAATCGGCCTCGGCGTCGTGCCGCTCGGCGCGGCCACGCGTCTTTACGTCGACGAACTCGGACGGCTCAATCAACGCATCGCGGCACTAAGCCGCACCGCCACGCTGATGGTCGCGGGCCTGCCGCTCGCCCTGAAAACCGCGAGCCCCGCGTGATGC
>NZ_JAAGPS010000194.1:0-8862 GCF_017105025.1 Paraburkholderia sp. Ac-20336
TGGCACTTACATGCCCATGCCCACCCTTTCCCTCCACGGCGCTCTTCCAGTCTCCGTGGCGCTCGCGCTGGGGTTGGTGGCCGGCCACAGCATGGGCTCGCTGTTCGCCCTCGACTTCGCGGCCCGCTACCCCGAACGCGCGACGCATCTCGCGCTGCTCGCGACCGCGATGCCGATGGCCGTCTCCGACGCATTGCTCGACGCCGCACTCAACCGCGAGCCCGAGGCAATCGGCATGGTCAACCAGTGGTCGCACTCGACGCTGGCGGCCAAGCCGTCCTGCCCGGGCCCGGGCTTCTGGCTGCACGGCATGAACCAGCGGCTCATGGAACACGTTTCGGCGAGCGGCGAACCGCACCTGTTCCATACCGACTTCACCGCCTGCCACACCTACGCCGACGGCCTCGCCCGCGCGGCTCAGGTGCGCTGCGCGACGCGGCTGGTCGTCGGCCGGCGCGATGCGATGACGCCGCCGCTCGCCGCGCAGGCAATCGCCGGCGCGCTTGCGCAGGCCGGCACGCCGGTCGACACGATCACGCTCGACGCGGGCCACGCCTTGATGACCGAGCAGCCCGACGCAACGCTCGATGCGCTGTTCAGCTTCGCTTCGCGAGCGCCGCGCTAGGTGTCGCGGTGTCGCAAAGGACCGGCGAAAGTCGTCGCGAATGGTCAAGATACCGGAGCCAAACGCGCCCTGCCATCGTCCGAATGGCCAGGTTGCACGCGACGCGCGACAGCCGGAAAATGTTCGAAGCCAGTCTTTTTCAGTCCATGTCCGATAACACCACGCCAACTCGCGGCAACGGCGGGCAACCACGGGCAGCGGGCCGGCAATCGGGCTGCATCCATAAGCTGCGTTCTATCCGGAGGCCACCATGGCTCATACAGCGCACACCGATCACTTCGCGAATTTCGCGGAGTTTTACCCGTACTACCTCAGCGAGCATCGCAACCCGGTCTCGCGGCGGCTGCACTTCGTCGGCTCGCTTGGCGTGATCGGCTGCCTCGCCATGGCGCTCGCCACCGGCGACTGGCTATGGCTGCCTGCGGCGGTGATCTGCGGCTACGGCTTTGCGTGGATCGGCCATTTCTTCTTCGAGAAGAACAAGCCGGCCACCTTCCGCCATCCGCTCTACAGCCTGATGGGAGACTGGGTGATGTTCAAGGACATCTGCGTGGGGAAAATCTCGCTGTAGTTGCGTGCTGCAATTGCGTGTTGTGGCTTCGGGCTGTCGTTGCGTGCCGTCGTTGCGGCAGAAACCCACCGCCGCGAACCGCAACCTCACGCCGCCGGATGCGGCAGCGAAGCCGCCTCGCGCGCGCTTCCCGCTGCCCGGGCCGACCTTGTGGCCGCGCGTGCCGCCAGCAGCGCGGCGAGCGTGAGCTTCAGCCTGTCGTTATCGAGCGCCGCCAGCAGCATCTCGCTGTCCACGCGCGTCGACTCGAGTTCGAGCTGATACGTGAGTTCCGCGCGGTCGATCACGAACAGATCGAAGAGCCGCTGCACCGTGGCCTGTGCCGGGTTCACGACCAGCACGTAGTGCGGCCCGGCCCGGTCTTCCTGCAGGCGCGCGATCCACTCGATCTCCTCGAGCCGCTGCAGCAGCATCAGCGTCGTGTCCATATCGCGGCGAAGCATGCGCGCGAGCTCGGGCATCGTGTAGCCTGGCTTGCCGGCCTCGCGCGCCTCCGAGAGCCGCGCGAGCAGTTCGAGCGAATCGAACAGATTGCTGCCGTTGAAAACGGGCCGGTGAAACTGGCCGATGCGGATCGCCGGCAAGGCCGACGAGATCATCGCGCCCGTGAGCGTAATGAACCAGCACAGGTACATCCACAGCAGGAACAGCGGCACGGCGGCGAACGCGCCATATACCGCGGTATAGGTCGGAATGCGGCGCACGTAATAGCCGAAACCGCGCTTGCCGAGTTCGAAGGCGACCGCCGCAATGACGCCGCCGATCACCGCGTCGCGCCATTCGACACGGCAGTTCGGCAGATAAACGTAAAGAATCGTGAACGCGAGCGCGGTGAGCGGCAGCGCGGCGCCCGCGAGCGCCCATTCGATCAGCGGCGTGATGCGCTGCGCGGCCGAGAACGACATCGATTGCGTGAACAGATACGACGAAATGGACAGGCTCACGCCGATCAGGATCGGCCCGAGCGTGATGATCGCCCAGTAGACCAGCACGCGCTGCGCGACGGGCCGCGCCTTGCGCACGCGCCAGATCACGTTGAACGCCGATTCGACGGTCATCATCGTCATGACCGCGGTAACGAACAGGATGATCATGCCGATCGTCGTCAGCCCCTTGGCCTTCGAGGCGAACTGGTTCAGATACTTGAAAATCTGGTCGTTCAGCTGCGCGGGCATCAGGTGGTCGGCGAGAAAAAACTGCAGCGACGCCTGGAACGAACTGAAGATGGGAAACGCGGTGAACAGCGCGAACGCCACCGTGGCGAGCGGCACGAGCGCGAGCATGGTCGTGAACGTCAGGCTGCCCGCGACCTGCGGAATCCGGTCCTCGCCGATGCGTTGCGCGGCAAACTGTGCGAGCCGCCTGAGCGTGTCGAGATCGAAACGCACCCTGGACAACAAACCTGCCTCCTTGCTGACTGAACCGCCAGATAAAAACCACTACCGCGGGACTGCGCGGACCGCACGCGGCGCGAGGCCGAACACACCTGGCCGAATGGCCATGAGCGGCCTGTGCAGCGGACCGAGCCCCTATAATACCCGTTCACCGATGAGGCCTATGAAAGACATTCTCGTGCTTTATTACAGCCGTCATGGCGCCACACGCGAACTTGCGCTCGCGATTGCGCACGGCGTCGACAGCGTTCCCGGCATGCAGGCGCGCGTGCGCACCGTGCCGGCGGTTTCCACGGTCTGCGAGGCGAGCGAGCCGGACATCCCCGCCGAAGGGCCGCCCTACGTCGAGCTGCGCGACCTCGAGGAATGCGCGGGCCTTGCGCTCGGCTCGCCGACCCGCTTCGGCAACATGGCGGCCGCGCTCAAATATTTTCTCGACGGCACCACGCCGCAGTGGCTCTCGGGCGCGCTCGCCGGCAAGCCGGCCTGCGTGTTCACGTCGACCGGCAGCCTGCACGGCGGCCAGGAATCCACACTGCTCTCGATGATGCTGCCGCTCCTGCATCACGGCATGCTGCTCGTCGGCATTCCGTACACCGAGAGCGCGCTCTCGACCACGCAAACCGGCGGCACGCCCTACGGCGCATCGCATTTCGCGCGCGCAGGCACGGCCGGGCAAGGCATCTCCGCCGACGAGAAAACGCTCGCAATGGCGCTCGGCGCACGCGTCGCGCGCACGGCGGCGTCGCTGACCGAAAGACCGTGAGCGAGTGACTGACTGGGTAGCCAGGTAGCCAGGTAGCCAGATAAACGAGCGAGCGAGCGAGCGAACAAGCAGGCAATCAAGCGAGCAACCAAGCGTGAGCGAAAAGCCGTGAACGATCCCGATCTGCAGCCAGCCGAGCGCGAGGATAGCCGTCGAGCCACGCATGCGCACCGTGCCGAATCCCGGGCCGCGAACCCGCCCGGCCACGCCGCGAATGCGGCGCACGCAGCGCAGGCGCCGCACGCTCCCCTCGCGGCCGGCGCATCGTTGCACGCCACCGCCGTGCCCGTGCAGCCGAAAACCACCGCCGCGCGCGTCGCCGCTGTCACGCTCGTCGCGATGATCGCGCTGGCCGTCACCTGGGAAGGGTGGCTCGCGCCGCTGCGTCCGGGCGGCTCGCTGCTCGTGCTCAAGGCGTTGCCGTTGCTGTCCGCGTTGCCGGGCGTGTGGCGGCGCCGGCTTTATACGCTGCAATGGGCGTCGATGCTGATCCTGCTGTATTTCGCCGAAGGTGTCGTGCGCGGCTGGAGCGATCACGGACTCAGCGCGCGTCTCGGCTGGCTGCAAGCCGTGCTCGCGGTGATTTTTTTTGCGAGCACACTCGCGTATGTCGGACCGTTCAAGCGCGCGGCGAAACGGCGGGCGAAGCAGGCGGCCGCCGAGGCGGCCAACGGCACCGCTGGCAGCGAAACCCGGCATGACTGAGCAGACCGCCCCGAACGACTTGCCCCACGCCCCGCACCTCAACCTGACCGAGCTGCCCCCATGACCCCGACCGACTTCCTCACCGCCTGCCGCGACGCCATCGGCGCGGCCCACGTCCTGACCGACCCGCACGACACCGCGCCCTATCTCACCGACTGGCGCCGCCGCTACACGGGCGCCGCGTGCGCGGTACTGTGCCCGGCCACCTCCGCGGAAGTCGCAGCGCTCGTGAAACTCGCCGCCGAGCATCGCATCGCGCTCGTGCCGCAAGGCGGCAACACCGGGCTCGCCGGCGGCGCAACGCCCGACGCGAGCGGCGCGCAGGCGGTCCTCAGCCTGCGGCGGCTCAACCGCGTGCGCGACATCGATCCGCACAACAACACGATCACCGTCGAAGCCGGCGTGATCCTCGCCGAGGTGCACAAGCACGCCGAAGCGGCCGGACGTCTGTTTCCGCTGAGCCTTGCCGCCGAAGGCAGTTGTACGATCGGCGGCAATCTGTCGACCAACGCGGGCGGCACCGGCGTGCTGCGCTACGGCAACACGCGCGAGCTGTGCCTCGGCCTCGAAGTCGTGACGCCGCAAGGCGAGCTGTGGGACGGTCTGCGCGGCCTGCGCAAGGACAACACCGGCTACGATCTGCGCGATCTGTTCATCGGCGCGGAAGGCACGCTCGGCATCATCACCGCGGCGGTGCTGAAGCTGCATCCGCAGCCGGCCGCGCGCGTGACCGCGCTCGCCGCGCTCGCCTCTCCTCATGCGGCGCTCGATTTTCTCGCGCTCACGCAAAGCGTCGCCGGGCCGCTTTTGACCGGTTTCGAACTGATGTCGGATTTCTGCCTGCGTCTCGTCGGCCGGCATTTCGAGCAGATGCGCTATCCGTTCGCCGAACCGCACGCGCAGGTCGTGCTGCTCGAACTGTCGGACAGCGAGAGCGAGGAACACGCGCGCACGCTATTCGAGGGGCTGATGGAAACGGCGCTCGAACAGGGTCTCGTCGAAGATGCGGTGGTCGCGGAAAACCTCGCGCAGTCGCGCGCGTTCTGGAATCTACGCGAGCACATTCCGCTCGCCCAGGCCGAGGAAGGGCTGAACATCAAGCACGACATCGCGGTGCCGATCTCGCGCATCGGCCACTTCATCGAGGCGACCGACGCCGCCATCGCCGAGGCCGCGCCGGGCGCGCGCATGGTCACGTTCGGCCATCTCGGCGACGGCAATCTGCACTACAACGTGCAGGCGCCCGAGGGCCTCGACGCGAAGGCGTTTCTGCAGGAATACCAGAGCCCGATCAACCGGATCGTCTACGACAGCGTGCACGCGCATCGCGGCAGCATCAGTGCGGAGCACGGGCTCGGCCAGTTGAAGATCGACGAGGCGGCGCACTACAAGCAGGACGTCGAGGTGCGGATGATGCGCGCGGTGAAACAGGCGCTCGATCCGCTCAATCTGATGAACCCGGGCAAGGTGCTACGCTAGGGTTCGAAGCCTGCACGCTCCGGTGCGCAGGCGCTTGCAGGAGTCGCGTCCGTGAAGATTCGCGTGCTGTCCGATCTGCATCTGGAAAACGACGAACCCGAACTGGTTCCGCATGCGCATGCGGACCTCGTCGTGCTGGCCGGCGACATCCACAACCATGCGGCCGGTCCGCGCTGGGCCGCGCAAACCTTCGACGACACGGTGCCGGTCGTCTACGTGCCCGGCAACCACGAGTACTACGACGGTGAATTCGGCGCGCTCGAAAGCGCGCTCATCGACGCGGCCGCGCAGGTCGACAACGTGCACGTGCTGAACAACGCCGCGCTCGTCGACCCGCAAGGCCGCTGGCGCGTGCTCGGCACGACGCTGTGGACCGACTTCGCGCTATACGGCGTGACACCCGAGGCAATCGAAGAGTCGATCGAGGCCGCGCGCCGCGTGATGCTCGACTATCGCGGGCTGATCCAGATGAACTGGCCGCACGACACGCACGACGCCGCGCGCGACTTCACGCCTGCCGACTCGCTCGCGCTGCACCGGCGGTCGCGCGCGTGGCTCGAAACCGAACTGGCGAAGCCGTTCGCCGGCAAGACGATCGTGGTCACGCATCATGCGCCGCATCGGCTGAGTCTCGCCGGGCGCTATGCCGAGGACCGCGTCTCGGCGGGCTTCGTCAATCATTTGCCGGAACTCGTGCGCGCGCCGGTCGCGCTATGGATTCACGGCCACACGCATACATCGTTCGACTATACGGTGGGCGGCACGCGCGTCGTGTGCAATCCGCGCGGCTATTTCGACCGGCGCAACGGGCAGTGGGAGAATCCGCAGTTTGTGTGGGATAAGGTGATTGAAATCGGTGGTTGAAATCGGCGCTTGACAGCGCGGGTTGAAATCCGGCGCGCGGATGCGCCGAACCGCGCGGCCTGGTTCAAGCGTTCAATGCTCGCGACGCTGGCGCTGCGCATCCTGCGGTTCGATCTCGACCGGCACGAGTTGCGGCTGCTGTTCGCGCATGCGGCGCAGCAGATCGCGCGATGCCGCGATGCCGATCAGTCCAAACATGACGGCCACGCCGATCATCAGGTGCGTATCCATGAATTTGTCGTCCTTCAGTGGTTGCGAGGTGCCGAACGGCGGCGAATCCAGCGCCTGCTGCAAGAGCGGCAGCGCGTGAACCACACGTTAGCAAATCACCCGCGCGCGAAAAGTAAGGAAGTGTTGCGGCGCAGCGCGTATGTAACAGGCTGTCACGCCACGCGGCGCCCCGCCGTTCCCCTACATCAGGCAGGGCGCGCGCATGCGCGAGAAGCGCTCAGGGCGCGGCGCCCTCTCACGAACGCGCGAACTTCCGCAACTCCGCGTGATCGGCGGCGAGCGTCGCCGGCAATTCGTCGCGCAGGAATTCGACCCACGTGCGAATCTTCGCGTCGAGATACTGCCGCGACGGATACAGCGCATACAGGTTCATTTCCTGCGACGTGTATTCGGGCAACAACCACACGAGGTCGCCGCTGCGCAAACCGCTGATCGCCGAATAGATCGGAATCAGGCCGATGCCCATGCCCTGGCGAACGGCCACGACCATCGCCTCGGCCACGTTCACCTGGAACGGGGTCGTGCCGAGCGCCACGGTTTCCTCGCCGTTCGGACCGTCGAAGGTCCATTTGTCGGGCGGAAACACCGGCGCGATCATTTGCAGGCACGTATGGCGCGCCAGGTCCGCCGGCGTTTGCGGCACGCCATGCTGTTCCAGATACGCGGGCGACGCGCACACGATGCTGAACGCGCTGCCGAGGCGCTGCGACACGAGGCCCGAATCGGGCAGGCCGGTCGCGAGCGTCAACGACACGTCGAAGCCCTCGTCGAGCAGATCGGGCATGCGCTGCGCGAGCGTCAGCTCGATATGCACGTCCGGGTAGCGCTCCTGATAACGCCCCACGGCCGGCACCACGTAGTGCTGGCCGAAGCTCGTCATCGCGTGAACCTTGAGCTTGCCGGACGGGCGCGCGTGCGCGTCGCTGGCCTCGGCCTCGGCCTGATCCACGTACGCGAGAATCTGCTCGCAGCGTTGCAGATAGCGCTCGCCGGCCTCGGTCAGCGCGATGCGGCGCGTCGTGCGGTTCAGGAGCCGCGTGCGCAGATGCGTTTCCAGATCGGAGACCGCGCGCGACGCGTAGGCCGTCGTCGTATTCAAATGCTGCGCGGCGCCCGTGAAGCTGCCCGCCTCGACGACGCGGACGAATACGCGCATGTTTTGAAGCGTGTCCATACTCCTCCCCCCTCTGTCGATCCGGCGTGAGCGGCGCTTCGGCCGCCGCCCCGGAATAGACGCCCCGGCATCCGTTCCGGCCCGCTGCAAGGCAGCGCCGAACAATGTCGGTTAATTGGCCGCGATTGTTACACGATCCGCAAAGGCAATTGTCTCATGTAGCGCAACGATGCCTTGCACCTTTACCGGTTATTCCCCAATCAATCAAAAAATATAATTGCGCACAAGGTTCTATAGTCAATTTTGGAGGAAATCGTGCAGTCTCCGGTACCCAGAGGGATCGCCGCAGCCGCGGTTCTTACGATCTTAATAACAATCGCGGGATGCGCAAGTACCGGAGGCATCGCACCGCAGGCGAACGCGGTCGCCCCGGCATCGCTCGACGCGGGCAACGCGATCCGCGCCGCGAATGCCGACGCGCAGTGGCCCGCCGCCGACTGGTGGCGCGCCTATCAAGATCCGCAGTTGAACCAGTGGATCGCCGACGCGCAGGCCGGCAACCCGAGCCTCGCGGTCGCGCAGGCGCGCGTGCGCGAGGCGGCATCGATGGCCGGCGTCGCGCGCGCGGCGCTCGCGCCGCAGGTCAACGGCAGCCTGTCGATCCAGCGTCAGCGGTGGGCCGACAACGTGTTCTACGGTCCGGGGCCGCTCGCGGGCGAGCAGTCGTGGAACAACACCGGCACGCTCGCCCTCGCCTATCACCTCGACCTTTGGGGCAAGGACAGGAACGCCGCCGAGCGCGCGCTCGACCTCGCCCACGCGAGCGCCGCCGACGCGCGCGCCGCGCTGCTCGAACTGCAGGCCAACGTCGTGCGCACCTATATCGAGATGTCGATGAATTACGCGCTGCTCGACATCGCCAAGGCAACGCTGCAGCAACAGCAGCAAATCGTCGACCTCGCGAACCGGCGTCTCAAGGGCGGCATCGGCACGCAGACGATGACGGTCTACAAGCCGCTCAAGCTGATCGCGAGCGAAGCGGCGAAGCTGTCGGTGGCGCTTGCGAAGGGCGAGAAGCCGGGCTTCAATGCGCAATACGACAACGGCAAGAAG
>NZ_JAAGPS010000195.1:0-8519 GCF_017105025.1 Paraburkholderia sp. Ac-20336
TGCCCGCCATTAAGCATTACCCTCGATTGAACGCGCCGTCACGCCGACGCGTCTGGACAGTTGCATCGCCACGGTGCGCGCCGCGACCACGCACCAGTCGAACGGAGTGAGCACCGGCTGCTCGCGAAACACATCGTAGCCCGCGCGCTCGATGCGTTCGAGAAAGCGCAAACCCGCATGCACGGCGGCGCTCAACTCGATGCCGAGCCGCCCCGGCATGCGCAGCGCGAGCGGCGCGCCGCGCACGAGCGTATCGCGCACGAAGTCCACCTCGTACGCCATCAGTGCGCGCCATGCATCATCGACGACACCGCCGGCAATCTGCGCCTCGCTCACGCCGAAGCGCCGCAAATCCGCTTGCGGCAGGTACACGCGCTGCCGTTTCCAGTCGGCGGCGACGTCGAGCCAGAAGCTGATGAGCTGCGACGCGGTGCAGATCGCGTCGGCGTCGGCGAGATTGCGCGGCGTCGCCGCGCCGATCAGGTGCAGCATCAGATGCCCGACCGGATGCGCCGAGCGGCGGCAATAGTCGACGAGCGCGGCGCGATCCGCGTAACGCTTTGTATCGATGTCCTGCGCGCAGCCGTCGAGCAGGTCGTAAAACGGCCCGAGCGGCAGTGTATATTGCGCGATCACGCCCGCGAGCTTGCCGAACAGCAGCGCATGCACGGGCGCCGCGCGCCGCTGCGCGACCGCGTCGAGTCCGGCGCGGAAATCGGCGAGGCGCGCATGGCGCTCGGCAGCGCTCCAGTCGCCTTCGCCGGCGATATCGGCCGCGGTGCGCACAACCTGGTAGATAATGCCGACAGGCGCGCGCAGCGTCTTCGGCAGCAATACGCTCGCGATCGGAAAATTTTCGTGCTGATCGACGTCCATCCAGCGAGCCTCGAAACCATTCTGTAATACACGGCATGTCATGCGCGCCGCAAGGACCGGTAGTTTAAGGGTTCCGCCAAACCGGTGCAGCCAGCGTCCCGGCCTGGCACAGGGCCGTGACACCCGCGCGGCAGCCCGGCATGGCACCATGCGCGGCGCCCTTGCGGCGGCGGGCATCCAGCACGGGGGCTGCGCCAGAAAGCAAAGCGGCCCCGATAGCGTTAGAATGCGCGTTTGGTTTTGCTGTACCGGCCCGTCGCCGGGGCTCAAGACGTCAACTAATCAAGATGAGCGCGGCGATAAAGTCGGTTTCACCGACTTCTTCGAAACCCGCGTCAGTCGGAGTTCGCCAATATATGCGAGTCATCCTTGCTCAGCCCCGCGGCTTTTGTGCGGGCGTTGTCCGCGCAATCGAAATCGTCGATCGCGCGTTACAACAACACGGCGCGCCCGTGTATGTCCGCCACGAGATTGTCCACAATCGGCACGTGGTCGACAATCTGCGCCAGAAAGGCGCGCGTTTCGTCGAGGAACTCGATGAAGTGCCGCAGGGCGCCGTGGCAATATTCAGCGCGCATGGCGTCGCGCAAACGGTGGAGCGCGATGCCGAAGCACGCGGCCTCGACGTGCTCGACGCGACCTGCCCGCTTGTCACGAAAGTTCACGTGCAAGGCCGCCAGTATGTGGCCGCCGGCCGCACGCTGATCCTGATCGGCCACGCCGGTCATCCGGAAGTGGAAGGCACGATCGGCCAGATTCCGGGCAAGGTGCTGCTCGTGCAAAGCGAAGCCGAAGTCGCGAAGCTCGATCTGCCGGTGGATACGCCGCTCGCTTACGTCACCCAGACCACGCTGTCGGTGGACGACACGCGCGGCATCATCGACGCGCTGCTGCGCCGCTTCACCGACATCGTCGGTCCGGACACGCGCGACATCTGCTACGCGACGCAAAACCGCCAGGCGGCGGTGCGCGAGCTGAGCAAGGAAATCGACGTGCTGCTCGTGGTGGGCGCAACCAACAGTTCCAACTCGAACCGGCTGCGCGAGATCGGCAGCGAAAGCGGCGTGGCGAGCTACCTCGTCGCCGACGGCTCGGAAGTGAAGTCCGAATGGTTTGCCGGCGCGCAGACGGTCGGCGTGACGGCCGGCGCATCGGCGCCGGAAGAGATGGTGAAGAACGTAATCGATGCGCTGCGCGCATTGGGGCCCGTCGATGTCGCGACGATGGCGGGCCGTGAAGAGAAAGTCGAATTCAAGTTGCCATCGAAGCTGATGCAACCACTCGCTGCACGCGAAGTTTAAGGAGGACATCTTGTCTATTCCGCTGCTACAGAAAGTCCGCGTCGGCGCATACATCATGCGCCAGCATCTCTCCGGCAACAAACGCTATCCGCTCGCCCTGATGCTGGAGCCGCTGTTCCGCTGCAATCTCGCCTGCAATGGCTGCGGCAAGATCGACTATCCAGACCCGATCCTGAACCAGCGCCTGTCGCTCGAAGAATGCCTGCAGGCCGTCGACGAATGCGGCGCGCCGGTCGTCTCGATCGCGGGCGGCGAGCCGCTGCTGCACAAGGAAATGCCGGAGATCGTCAAGGGCATCATGGCGCGCAAGAAGTTCGTCTACCTGTGCACGAACGCGCTCCTGATGGAAAAGAAGATGGACGACTACCAGCCGAATCCGTACTTCGTCTGGTCGGTTCACCTCGACGGCGACAAGGAAGCGCACGATCACTCGGTGTCGCAGGAAGGCGTCTACGAGAAGGCCGTGGCCGCGATCCGCGAAGCGAAGCGCCGGGGCTTCCGCGTCAACATCAACTGCACGCTGTTCAACGACGCGGTGCCGGAGCGCGTGGCGAAGTTCTTCGACACGCTCGGGCCGATGGGCGTCGACGGCATCACGGTGTCGCCGGGCTATGCGTATGAGCGCGCGCCGGACCAGCAGCACTTCCTGAACCGCGACAAGACCAAGCAGCTGTTCCGCGAAATCTTCAAGCGCGGCAACAACGGCAAGAACTGGTCGTTCAGCCAGTCGGCGATGTTCCTCGACTTCCTCGCTGGCAACCAGAGCTACGAATGCACGCCGTGGGGCAACCCGGCGCGTACCGTGTTCGGCTGGCAGAAGCCGTGCTATCTGGTCGGCGAAGGCTATGTGAAGACCTTCAAGGAACTGATGGAAACGACCGACTGGGACAAGTACGGCACCGGCAACTACGAGAAGTGCGCCGACTGCATGGTCCACTGCGGCTTCGAAGCAACGGCCGTGATGGACACGGTTGCGCATCCGCTGAAGGCGTTGAAGGTCAGCCTGCGCGGTCCGAAGACGACGGGCGCGTTCGCGAAGGACATCCCGCTCGACAAGCAGCGTCCCGCCGAGTACGTGTTCTCGCGTCACGTCGAGATCAAGCTCGACGAGATCAAGCGCGCCGGCACGGGCAAGAAGGTGCAGACCGCAACCGCGGCGCACTGAGTGGTTCGGGCGGAGCGGTTGCGCGCCACCTCGCGTACGGTGCGTGAATGTCCGCGCGCCGTACGCTGCAGATGAAAAAAGCGCGGTGGCCGTTCGAGGCCACCGCGCTTTTGTTTTACCGTTGCTTTACCGTTACCGCCGGAGCAAACGGTCGACCCGCTCAGGCGCCGCGCGCATTATGCTCGGTCAGGAACTTGATGAGCCCGTCGATACCGCCCTTGGCGATCTGGTCGGCGAACTGTGTCTGATACACCTGGATCAGCCATGCGCCCATCATGTTGATGTCGTAGATCTTCCAGCCCGACGCTCCCCGGGTGAGCCGGTAGTCGATCGCATCGTCGCCGCCGTTGCTGATTACATGCGATTGCACGACGATGTCGGTTGCGCCGCCCGGCACGCTCACCGGCATAAACTTGAACTTCACGTCCTGGTCGCGCAGTTGCGACAGCGATGCGGCATAGGTACGCGTGAGCAGCAGCGTAAACTGCTCGTACAGCTGCTTCTGCTGTTCCGGCGTGGCGGTCGACCAGGGCTTGCCGACCGCGATACGCGTGGTGCGCTGGAAGTCGGTGGCCGGCAGGAAGTGCGTTTCGACGACGTGGGTGATCTTCGCCATGTCGCCGCCGCGTGCCTGCGGATCGGCCTTCATTGCGGTCACCGTGCCCTCGACGGCACTTTTTACCACCGCATCGGGCGCGCTTTGCGCAAATGCCGCCGTGGACACCACGGCCGCAGCCAGAAAAGCAGTCAGATATCGTTTCATACGCGCGTCAGGACCTGAAAGTAGTAGCGCCGGCGGGCTCGCGAGCCCAAGGCTAATGAGGGATAGACCAGTATAGCCGGGATTGCGTTCCCAACCGGGCCAGCCGGCCGGGTGCCGCGCTTGCGACCGAACTCGGGCTACGTTGCCGCGGCTCTGTATACTTATGCACCTTCGTCAAGAACCATCTCCGTGATAAGGCTACGTCCGCCTACATGCTGAAGTCATATATCGTCCGTCTCGTCGCGTACTCGGTGCGTCATCCGCTGAGGATCATCGCGCTGTCGATCGTGCTCGCCGTTCTGAGCGGCGTCTACGTCGCGCACAACTTCAAGATCAACACGGACATCAGTCGTCTCATCGAGACCGACAAGCAATGGTCGGCACTCGAGCACGCGCTCGACGCCGCCTTCCCCGAACGCGGCGACACCGTGCTCGTGGTCGTCGAGGCGCGCGCGCCCGAATTCGCCGACGCCGCCGCCAACGTGCTGAGCGCCGCGCTCAAGGCCGATTCGAAGGAGTTCACCGCGGTCTCGCAGCCGGCCGGCGGGCCGTTCTTCGAACACAACGGCCTGCTGTTTCCGTCCACCGACGAGGTGATGTCCACCACCTCGCAACTCGTGCAGTCGCGCCCGCTCGTCAACGCGCTGGCGCACGATCCGAGCCTGACCGGCCTCGCCGGCACGCTGACCACGAGCCTGCTGCTGCCGCTGCAACTCGGCCAGGTGAAGCTCGCCGACATGAGCCATCTGCTCTCGCAAAGCGCGAACACGCTCGATCGTGTGCTGGCCGGCCAGCCGGCCGCCTTCTCATGGCGCGCGCTCGTCGACAAAACGGTCGCCACCGATCCCGCGCGCGCGTTCGTGGTCGTGCAGCCGGTCGTCAATTACGACGCGCTCGAAGCCGGCGCGAGCGCCTCGAAAGCGATTCGCGCGACGGCCGCGTCGCTGCATCTCGACTCGCGCTTCGGCGCGACGATCCGCCTGACCGGCGAACAACCGCTCGCCGACGAAGAGTTCGCATCCGTGCAGGACGGCGCGGTGCTCAACGGCATCGGCACGTTCATCGTCGTACTGATTATTCTGTGGCTCGCGTTGCGCTCGGGCCGCATGATCGCGGCCGTGTTCATCACGCTGTTCGTCGGGCTCGCGATCACGGCCGCGCTCGGTCTGATGATGGTCGGCGCGCTCAACATGATTTCGGTTGCGTTCATGGTGCTGTTCGTCGGGCTCGGCGTCGATTTCGGCGTGCAGTTCGGCGTCAAGTATCGCGAGGAGCGCAACCGCGACGACCGGCTCTCCGCCGCGCTCATGCACACCGCGCACAGCATCGGCGTGCCGCTCACGCTCGCGGCCGTCGCGGTCGCGCTGAGCTTCTTCTCGTTCCTGCCGACCGCGTATCGCGGCGTGTCCGAGCTCGGCCAGATCGCCGGCGTCGGCATGTTCGTCGCGTACTTCACGAACATGACGCTGCTGCCGGCACTGCTGAAGGTCTTCAATCCGCCGGGCGAAGCTGCCTCGCCCGGCTTCAAGCAGCTCGCACCCGTCGACGATTTCCTCGATCGCCATCGCAAGCCGGTGCTGATCGGCACGCTGATCGTCGTGATCGGCGCCACGCCGTTGCTCACGCATCTGCGCTTCGACTTCAATCCGCTGCACCTGAAGGACCCGCATACGGAATCGATGGCGACGCTGCTGTCGCTGAAGGATTCGCCGGAAGCCGCGGTCAACAATGTGCATGCGCTCGCGCCGTCGCTCGCCGACGCCGACGCCATCGCCGCGCGCCTGCGCCAGCTGCCCGAGGTGGGCCGCGTAACGACGCTGAGCACGTTCGTGCCCGCCGACCAGCAGCAGAAGATGATGCTGATCGCGAGCGCTGCGCAGCAGTTGCTGCCCGCGTTGCAGCAGCAGCCCGCGTCGCCGGCCACCGACGAGGTCCGCGTCGCCGCGCTCAGGCGCGCCTCTAACCAGCTTGCGCTCGCGGCCGAGGATCATCCAGGGCCGGGCGCCGCCGAGGCGCAGCATCTGTCGGCGACGTTGCAGAAGCTCGCCGCCGCCGACGCCGCCACGCGCGACCGTGCCGAAACCGCGCTGTCCGAGCCGCTGCGCATCGCGCTGAAGCAACTGGAAAATCTGCTGCAGCCGACCGAAATTACGCAGGAGAACTTGCCGAAGGACATCGTCGCGTCATGGATCGGCAAGGGTGGCCGCGCGCTCGTCGACATCGCGCCGAAGGTGCCGGCCGGCGTCGATCCGAACGACGACACGATGCTCGCGCGCTTCGCGCACGCGGTGAAGAAGGCTGAGCCCGGCGCAATTGGCGGGCCGATTTCGATCCTGCATTCGGCCGACACGATCATCAAGGCGTTCCTGCAAGCCGCCATCTATGCGCTGCTGTCGATCGCGATCCTGCTGTGGATCGCGCTGCGCCGCATCGGCGACGTACTGCGCACGCTGGTGCCGCTGCTGGTCTCCGCGCTCGTCACGCTGGAACTGTGCGTCGTGTTCGGCATGCCGCTGAACTTCGCGAACATCATCGCGCTGCCGCTGATGCTCGGCGTCGGCGTGGCCTTCAAGATCTATTTCGTGATGGCGTGGCGCCACGGCCAGACGAGCCTGTTGCAGTCGAGCCTCACGCACGCAGTTCTGTTCAGCGCAGCGACAACGGCCACCGCGTTTGGTAGCCTCTGGCTGTCGCATCATCCAGGCACGTCCAGCATGGGGAGGCTGCTCGCGCTTTCGCTGTTCTGCACACTGATCGGTGCAGTGGTATTTCAGCCCGTACTGATGGGCAAGCCGCGCCAACGTCGCGCGAAGCAAAAGGGAATCTAAGCATGAAGCTGTATAACACCGCGCTGGCGCTCGCCGCCGCCGGTCTGATCTCAGGTTGCGCAACCGCGCCCGACCGCAAGCCGGGCGATCCGTTCGAGCCCGTGAACCGGGTCATTTTCAACTTCAACGACGGCGTGGACCGCTATGTCGCGGTGCCGGTGGCGAAGGGCTATCAGAAGGTCACGCCGCAGCCGCTGCGCACGGCCGTCAGCAACTTCTTCTCGAATCTCGGCGACCTCACCAACGCCGCGAACGCGCTGCTGCAATTGAATGTGACCGACGCGACCGAAGACATCGTGCGCTTCGCCTTCAACTCGGTGTTCGGTATCGGCGGTCTGCTCGACTGGGCGACCCCGGCCGGGCTGCCGAAGCATCATCAGGACTTCGGTCTGACGCTCGGGCATTGGGGCATTCCGTCGGGTCCGTATCTGGTGCTGCCGCTGTTCGGGCCGAGCACCGTGCGCGACAGCATGGGGCTCGTCGTCGACGTGAAATTCAATCCGCTCAACTACGTGGAACCGGCAACGCGCAATCCGCTGTATGTGCTGCAGTTCGTGAGCACGCGCTCCGATCTGCTCGGCGCGACCGATCTGCTGCAGCAGGCCGCGCTCGACAAGTACTCGTTCGTGCGTGACGCCTATACGCAGCAGCGGCGCGCGCGTCTGCGCGGCACGAGCGAGAATGCCGCGCCCCTGCCCGACTACGAGGATCACGGCGAGTCCGGTTCGGGGACGCCGGCCGGACTGCCGAACTATGCGGATCCGGGTGAGGCGGCGCAGGCGCCGAATGGGGCGTCTGGTGCTGGGGCCGCGAAGGGTGCGACGGGTGCGCCGAGTGATCTGCCGAATTACACCGATCCGGGTGAGGCTGCCCCGGCGACCGGTGGAGCATCGGGGGTATCCGGCGGTGGAGCCGGAGCCGGAGCCGATAAGGGCGAGCCGAGCGATTTGCCCAACTACAGCGATCCCGGCGCAACGCCGGTTTCGGCATCGCCTGCCGCTGAAGCACCGCAAGCCGCGCCCGCCGACGCTAAACAACCGGCGGCTGTGGCGGCTCCGCAATAAGGCTGCTTTGAGCGAAAGCCCTTGAAGCAAAACGGGGCGTCCGCAATGGGCGCCCCGGTCGAGCGAGCTACATCGGCTGGGCATCCGGGCATCCGGGCATCCGGGCATCCCAATCAGTCTGGGCCAAAGCGTTTGTCAGCCACCTTCACGGCACCACGCGCCGCCGCCTGATCTCAGTTGCCCGCCGCCATCCGCAGCGCGCCGCTCTCGCCTAGCGCCTCGCGTGTCTCGACCAGCGTGCGCTTCGCGGCGCGCGCGTCGGCGGCCAACTGGAGCAGCGCGCCGAGTTGCGACGGCTGCCGCAGCAATTCCCGCAGAATCGGCCAGAGCGCCGTACTGCCGTCGTCGCGCAAGCCAGCCGTGGCGGCCGGCGGCAACGTGCGCCAGGCCGGATCGACAATCGTGCGGCACACGGCGAACGGCAACCCATGCGCGGCGGCGATCCTGCCCGCGATGTGCGATTCCATATCCACCGCGAGCGCGCCGGTCGAGTCGTGCAGAGCGCGTTTGTCGGCAGCGGTA
>NZ_JAAGPS010000196.1:0-8790 GCF_017105025.1 Paraburkholderia sp. Ac-20336
GCCGCGCGGCGGCGCTTTCACGCACGGCCGGGCTCCTGGCCGCGCGCCACACCGCACTTTAGCCGGCGCACATGTCATCAGGGCTTCACCATTCTAACGATAATCGCGAGATACGCCGACGGCCCGCGAGCACCGGCTCGCCACCGGGTCTGTCTGCGGTTCTTTTCAGGCGCCACCTATGGTGTAATGCCGGCATGCAAGTGACCAGCCAGTTCAAGACCGTCGCGCTCGTCGGGCGCAGCAACACGCCAGGCATCGGCGAGCCGCTCGTCGCGCTCGCTTCGTGCATCGCGAAGCTCGGCCTCGAAGTCGTGTTCGAAGCCAGCACCGCCGCCGAAATCGGCGTGACCGACTACCCGGCGCTGCGGCCCGCCGAGATCGGCGCGCGCGCCGACGTCGCCGTGGTGCTCGGCGGCGACGGCACGATGCTCGGCATCGGCCGCCAACTCGCCCCGTACCGCACGCCGCTGATCGGCATCAATCACGGGCGGCTTGGCTTCATCACCGACATTCCGATCTCCGACATGCGGGAAACCATCCCGCAAATGCTCTCGGGCAATTTCGAGCGCGAGGAGCGCGTGCTGCTCGAGGCGCGCATCATGCGCGAGGGCAACCCGATCTACCATGCGCTCGCCTTCAACGACGTGGTGGTGAACCGCAGCGGCGTCTCGGGCATGGCGGAGCTGCGCGTGTCGGTGGACGGGCGCTTCATGTACAACCAGCGCTCGGACGGCCTGATCGTCGCGACGCCGACCGGCTCGACCGCCTACGCGCTGTCCTCGCAGGGGCCGATCCTGCATCCGCAGCTACAGGGCTTCGTGCTTGTGCCAATCGCGCCGCACGCGCTGTCGAACCGGCCGATCGTGCTGCCGGACGACTCGAAAGTGAGCATCCAGATCGTTTCCGGCCGCGAAGTGAACGTCAATTTCGACATGCAGTCGTTCACCTCGCTCGCGCTCGGCGACACGATCGAGGTGCGCCGCTCGCGCCATACGGTGCCGATGCTGCATCCGGTCGGCTACAGCTATTACGCGACGCTGCGCAAGAAGCTGCACTGGCACGAGTACCCGTCGCACGAAGAAGACTCCAAATCCTGAGCGGCGCTGCCCTATTCGAGCGCGCCCGCCGCCGTGGTTGACACCTGAACCCCAAGCTCACCAGACGACTTCCATGCTTCGCCATCTCTCGATACGCGACTTCGTGATCGTCGCCGCGCTCGACCTCGAATTCGACGGCGGCTTTACCGTTTTCTCGGGCGAAACCGGCGCCGGCAAGTCGATCCTGATCGACGCGCTCGCGCTAGCACTCGGTGCGCGCGCCGATGCGAACGTCGTGCGCACGGGCGAGAGCCGCGCCGACATCACCGCCGAATTTGAGACGCACGCCCAGGTCGACACATGGCTCGACGAGCAGGCGCTCGGCGCGGCCGAGGCCGACGACGGCCAGCATGGCGGCACGGTGATGCTGCGGCGCGTGGTCGACGCGAACGGCCGTTCGCGAGCGTTCATCAACGGCACGGCGGCGACGCTTGCGCAACTGCGCGAAGTCGGCGAAATGCTCGTCGACATTCACGGCCAGCACGCGCACCAGTTGCTGATGCGCCCGGATGCGCAACGCGAACTGTTCGACACGCACGCGGGTCTTTCGGACGTCTCGGCCACGGTCACGCGCGCCTGGCGCACGTGGCGCGAGAAGGTCCAGGCGGTCGAGCACGCGCAGACGCGCGACCGCGAGCTGCAACTGGAGCGCGAACGGCTCGCCTGGCAGCTCGCCGAACTCGACAAGCTCGCGCCGCAGCCCGGCGAATGGGAAGAGATCAACGCCGAGCACAAGCGGCTGTCGCATTCCGCGAATCTGATCGACGGCGTGCAGGGCGCGCTCGGCGCGCTATCCGAATCGGACGAGGCGATGATCGCGCACCTCGGCTCGATCGTCTCGAAAATGCGCGACCTCGCGGAGATCGACCCGGCGCTCAACGACGTGCTGGCCGCGCTCGAACCGGCGGAAATCCAGTTGCAGGAAGCGGCGTATTCGCTAAGCCATTACGCGCAGAGGCTCGAACTCGATCCCGACCGGCTCGCGCAGGTCGAAAAGCGTCTCGATGCGCTGCATTCGGCCGCGCGCAAATTCCGTCTGCAACCGGAGACACTGCCCGAAGAACACACGGCGCGACGCACGCAACTAGCCGCGCTCGACGCCGCCGCCGACCTCGACGGCCTGCGCGCCGCGCAAGCCCAGGCGAAAGAAGCCTTCCTCGCCGAGGCGAAAAAACTCTCGAAAGCGCGCGCGAAAGCGGGCAAGGCGCTCGGCGGAGCGGTCACGACCGGCATGCAGGAACTGTCGATGAAGGGCGGCAGCTTCGAGGTCGCGCTCGTGCCGCTGCCCGAAGGCGGCGCGCATGGGCTCGAGCAGATCGAGTTCCGCGTGGCCGGGCACGCCGGCGTGCCGCTGCGGCCGCTCGCGAAGGTCGCCTCGGGCGGCGAACTCGCGCGTATCAGCCTTGCGCTCGCGGTCATCGCAAGCGCGGCGAGCCCGACGCCGACGCTGATCTTCGACGAAGTGGACACCGGCATCGGCGGCGGGGTTGCCGAAGTGGTCGGCCGGCTGCTGCATCAGCTCGGTCACGCGCGCCAGGTGCTGTGCGTCACCCACTTGCCGCAGGTCGCCGCGCGCGGCGATCACCACTTCCGGGTGGCGAAGACCGGCAACGGCAAGGGCGGCACGATCAGCAGCGTGACCTCGCTCGACAAGGCGAGCCGCATCGAGGAAGTCGCGCGCATGCTAGGCGGTCTCGAAATCACCGCGACCACGCGCAAGCACGCGAAGGAAATGCTGGCGGCGTAAGTCGGACGTGAAGGGGTCGACATGGCCGCCCAACCCCCTTCACCCAAACACCCTCTTCCACAACGCCAGCACCGCCGCCCGCTCGGTACTCACGCGCGCCGGCTCGACCCGCGCCTTCTCCATCCCGTCGAGCCGCAGCGTGTGCTGCAGCTTGCGATAGGTGCGATACGCGGCGCCGACCGTCTCCGCTTCGGCCTCGCTCATGAGCCCGAAGCGCGACACTTCGCGCAGCAACGCGATGTTGCCGGTGTTGCGAATCAGCTCGGGATCGCTCGCCGCATGCAGCAGCACCCAGTACTGCACCGTGAATTCGATATCGACCATGCCGCCGCGATCGTGCTTGAGGTCGAACAGTTCCGGCGTATGGTTCGGATGCCCGGCCGCGACGCGTTCGCGCATCTCGACGATCTCCTTCGCGAGCGGCGCCGCCTCGCGCGGCGTCGTCAGCACCTGTTCGCGGATCGCCTCGAACTTCGCGCCGATTTCGGCGTCGCCCGCGCAGTAGCGCGCGCGCGTGAGCGCCTGGTGCTCCCAGACCCATGCGGTGTTGGCGGCGTCGCCCTCGCGCAGCTGGTAGCGGCGGAACGCGTCGAGATCGGTGACAAGCAGACCCGACTCGCCGTTCGGCCGCAGCCGCAGGTCAATGTCGAACAGCGTGCCGGCGCCGGTCGCGGTCGTGAGCCACGTAATCAGACGGCGCGTATAGGTCGCGTAGACGTCGGCGGCGGCATCGTCGGGATCGTCGTAGAGGAAGATCAGGTCGAGGTCGGACGCGTAGCCGAGTTCCTTGCCGCCGAGCTTGCCGTACGCGATCACCGCGAAGCGCGGCTCGTCGCGATGCCGTTTCGCCAGTTGCTTCCAGACCGCTTCGAGCGTCACGTCGAGCACCGCGTCGGCCAGCTCGGAGAGGCGGTCGCTCACGTGCTCGACCGAGAGCTTGCCGGCCAGATCGATCAGCAGAATGCGGAACACCTCGGCATGGTGCGCGTGGCGCAGCAGGTCCATCTGCTGCTCCACGCCGTCGGCGGCCGCGAGCCGCAGGCGCAAGCCGCGCTTGAACTCGGCCCAGTCGAACGGGCTGTTGATCGCCTCGCCGTCGAGCAGTTCGTCGAGCAGTTGCGGATGGCGGATCAGATAGCCCGCCGCCCAGCGCGAGCCGCCGAGCACCGACAGCACCTGGTGCAGCGCCTGCGGATATTCGGTCAGCAGCGCGAGATAGGCGCCGCGCCGGCTCACCGCTTCGAGCAGATCGAAAAAGCGCGCGACAGTATTGCCGCGCCGCTCGGGCGGTTCGAGCGTGCGCGCGGCTTCGAGCGCGCGCTGCGCGACGATGTCGAAGCGCTGCCGGCTGCGCTCGTTCAGGCCCATGTAGCGCGACGAGCGCCACACCCCTTGCAGCCGCGCGAGCAGATCGCCGGGCTCGGCCACGCCCAGCTCGATCAGGCGCGCGCGCAGCGCGTCGTCGGCGCTGTCGTCGGCGAGCGCGCTGCTCCAGACCCACGCGGCCGCGCCATCTTCGGGGGCCGCGCAGCCGTCGCGGCCGCTCACCTTGTCGGCGAAAATCTGGTCGAACTGCTGCTCGACGAATTCGCGATGCGCGTCGAGCCTCGCCATCAACGCCGCGTAATCGTCGCAGCCCATCGCGCGGGCCAGTGCCGCGCGGTCTTCGGGATCGACCGGCATCGCATGGGTCTGCGCGTCGTTGCGGTATTGCAGACGGTGTTCGAGCTCGCGCAGAAAGCGGTACGCCTGCGACAGCTTCACGCACACCGCCGGGTCCATCAGCCCATGCGTGGCCGCATGGCGCAGCACGGCGAGCGTCGGCCGCACGCGAAAGCCCGCGTCCTGGCCGCCGCGAATCAGCTGGAACACCTGCGCGCTGAATTCGATTTCGCGGATGCCGCCGCGTCCGAGCTTGATGTCGTCGGCCTTGTCGGGCCGCATCGAGGCGCGGCGCTGCGCTTCCTGGCGAATCTGCAGATGCAGCGCGCGAATCGCGCTGATCACGCCGAAGTCGAGATAGCGCCGGTAGACGAACGGCGTGACGATCGCGTCGAGCTGCTTCGAGAGCCGCTGCGCCGCGGCGCTCCCGCCTTCCGACACGAGCCGGCCCTTGATCCACGCATAGCGCTCCCACTCGCGGCCCTGCACGTAGAAATACTCTTCGAGCATGCCGAGGCTGCACACGAGCGGCCCCGAATCGCCGTTCGGCCGCAAGCGCATGTCGACGCGAAACACGTAGCCGTCGGCGGTCACTTCGGCGAGCGCGCCGATCAGGCGCTTGCCGAGGCGCGTGAAGAACTCCTGGGTCGCGAGCGGCGAGCGCTGGCCGCCGGCCGTCTCGCCGTCGTCCTCATAGACGAAGATCAGATCGATATCCGACGACACGTTCAGCTCGCGCCCGCCGAGCTTGCCCATGCCGACCACCCCGAGCGCGAGCCGCTCGCCCTGCGGGCCGCGCGGCTCGCCGTAGAGCGCTTCGAGCTCGGCGGTGAGCACCGCGAGCGCGCGCTGGATCGTCGCTTCCGCGAGATCGGTCATCGCGCCCGTGACTTCGGCGATGTCGGCCTCGCCGGCCAGATCGCGCTCCATCACCGCGCAGAACACCTCGGTGCGCAACTGGCGCAGCGCTTTCTTCAGCGCTTCCTCGCCGAGCGGCGCGCCGGCCGGACCGGCCGCCCCGGCGCACAACGCGTCGAGACGGGCATCGATGCGCTCGCGCGTGAGCGGCACGACGGCCAGCGCGTTCACGTGCTCGACGAGTTGCGGACGGGCCGCGGCGGCGCGCGCCGCATAGCGGGAATAGCTGGAACTCAGGAGAGTGGCGTCAGTCATCAAGAATCAGGCTCGCTCGTTGCTGGTTGGCGTTGTCCGGTGTTGTTTCGATGCATGGCGGCACACGGAAGGGAACGCTTCGAAAAGCGCGCACAAGGCCTTGCCGGACCGGCCGGCGGCAGCCGCAAAGCGGCACGCGGACAGGGTTTGCAGGAGGTCCGCCGACGCTTTTCCGTGTGTTACATTCCATAGTTAATCCGCAAAACTACCATACGCCCAGCCGACGCAGCATGTCCGAGCGAAACGAATCCGTCGACCCGCACGCCACCGAGCAGCTCCGGCACGCGAGCGGAAGCGACCACGTCGTGCTGCGCCGGATCTTGCGGGTGGTCCTCGCGCTCGCGCTCGTCCTCTATTTCATCGCCACGGGGCTGTTCCTCGGCCTGCGCTACGTGGTGCTGCCGCGCATCGACATGTTCCGGCCGCGCATCGAGGCGGTGGTCTCCGAGAAGCTGCGCACGCAATTCACCATCGGGCGGCTCGCGCCGCATTGGAGCGGCTTCCAGCCGGGCCTCGACGTCACGAACCTGGTCATCCGCGATCGCGACGGCCACGCCGCGCTGACGATTCCGCACGCAACCGCGACGGTCTCATGGCGCTCGCTGTGGCAGTTCCAACCGGCGCTGTCGAGCCTGATCGTCGATCAGCCGGACGTGCTGGTCGCGCGCAGCGACGACGGCGTGCTGTCGGTCGCGGGCGTGCCGGTGCCGACCCGGCATAGCGGCAACGACGCGCTTTCCACCTGGCTCCTGCGCCAGCAGGCGATCGTCGTGCGCGGCGGCGTGCTGCGCTGGCGCGACGCGCTGCGCGAGGCGCCGGAACTCGCGCTGCGCGACATCCGCATCGCGATCCTCAACGACGGCTACGACCACCGCATGGCGCTGCAGGCGCCGCCCGACGGCCAGGTGCTGAAGGGGCCGCTCGACTTCCGCACGCACTTCCGGCACGCGCCGCTTTCCGAGATCGGCAAGCCGATCAACTGGAAAGGCCAGGCGTACATCTCGACCGGCACCGTCGATCTGCCGACGCTCGCGCGCTACATCAAATTCCCGATCGAGACGTTCGCCGGCCGCATCGACAACGCCATCTGGATCGACTTCTCCGACGGCCGCATGACGGCGGCGGGCGGCCGGCTCAACGGCACCGACATCGCGCTGCGCGTGCGGCCGACCCAGCCGCGGCTGCTCGTGCCGGTCGCCCATTTCCTGTGGCACGTCGAAGCCACCGAAGGCGACTACCGACTGCAGCTCTCGGACCTGAGCGCCGAACTCGGCCAGCCGCCGCTCGACGACGGCACGCCGCTCACGCGCCTGCTCCAGTTCCACACGCTCGATGGCCGGTTCCGGGCCGCGACGCAGCAGCACGGGCAACTGCTCGGCGTCAGCGGCGATCACGTCGACCTCGGCATCCTCGCCGAATTCAGCCGCGCACTGCCGTTGCCGCGGCGCTTCCTGAACGGGCTCGTGCGCATCAATCCGCGCGGGCTCGTCGCCAACTACGTGATCGAAGTGGAGCGCGGCAAGCCGGAATCCGGCGAGGTAGGCAGCGACCGTCGGCCGGCCGGCGCGGAGCCGATCGAGCGCTATCGCTTCAAGGGCGATCTGCAGGGCATCAGCTTCGCCGCCCAGGAGCCGGGGCCGGGGCTCACGCCGCGCGGCCATCCGCGCGCCGGCATACCGGGCATCGAAAACCTGTGGGGCAACGTCGACGCCGACGAGAAAGGCGGCCATGCACTGCTCGATACCTCGAACGTGGCGATTACGCTGCCGGGCGTGTTCGACGATCCGCGCCTGAAGCTCGACCGGCTGCACGCCCGCGCCGACTGGGTCATGGGCGCGAAGGCGCCGGGCGACAACCGGCCGGCCTTCAGCCTCAAGCTCGCGGACGTCGCGGTCTCCAACGCCGACGTCGCGGCCACCGCCGCTGCCAATTACAGCAACCCCGGCCACGGCCGCGGCTCGCTCGACCTCAAGGCCGACTTCCAGCGCGCGCAGGTCACGCGCATCGTGCGCTATCTGCCGACCTCCGTCAGCGAGAAGCTGCGCATCTATCTGGGCCACGGACTGCAGGCGGGCATCTCGCGCGGCGCCACGATCGAAGTGCACGGCGACCTGACCCAGTTCCCCTATTCGCGCGATCCCGCCGCCGGCATCTTCCATATCGTCGCGCCGTTCCGGGGCGGCCGCTTCGACCCGACGCCCTACCCGCCGCGCAACATGAGGAACGGCACGCCGAACCTGTGGCCGGCGCTCGACGACATCGACGGCGTGTTCGAACTGAAGCAGAACGTGCTGCGCTTCGACATCGAGCGCGGACGCTACAAGCGCGTCGCGCTCACCAGCGTGCGTGGCAGAATCGCCGACCTCGGCACGAAAAGCTCGAACCTAGTCATCCAGGGCAATGGCCGCGGCCCGCTCGCCGACATGCTCGACTACGTGAACGACAGCTCGCTCGGCATCATGGCGCGGCACCAGACCGAGAAGATCCGCGCCGACGGCGCCGCATCGCTCGCGCTCAAGCTGACGATCCCGCGCACGCCCAAGCCGCATATAGGCGTGGAAGGCGCGCTCGGCTTCCTCGATAACCGCCTGAGCATGAACAACGTGCCGCCGCTGTCGCAACTGAACGGCCGGGTGCGCTTCACCGAGCACACGGCCGAGGTCGAGCGGCTCTCCGCGCAGTTCCTCGGCGGCGACCTGCACGCAAACGGCGGCTTGCGCCAGAACGGCACGTACGCGCTCGCGCTGAACGGCCACATTGCCGTCGATGCCGCGCGCGGGCTCGATCTGCATGGCCCGGCCGGGCAGGTGTTGACGCGCCTGAGCGGCAGCGCGCCCTATGCGCTGAAGGTGAACGGCGCGAAGGGAAGCCTGCCGCAGGTCAGCGCCGATTCCGACCTGAGCGGCCTCGCGCTCGATTTCCCGGCGCCGTTCGACAAGCCGCTCGGCACGCCGATGCCGCTGCACTTCACCGTCAGCCCGGCGACGACGCCCGGCGACGCCGGTCTCGAACGCGCCGACCTCGCGTTCGGGCCGATCGCCGCCACGTACCTGCTGCGCTACGCGCCGAAGGTGCAGCCCAATACGCCGCCGGCGGTCGTGCGCGGCGCGG
>NZ_JAAGPS010000197.1:0-8523 GCF_017105025.1 Paraburkholderia sp. Ac-20336
TCCGCGCGGGCGATTTCGAAGTCGCTGTAATCGTCGGGGCTCGTGCCGCCGCGCGGCGGCATCGCGCCTTTGCCGCTCAAGGCGGTATGCCAGAGCGTGTCGAAACCTTGCGAGATACGCGGCGCCCAGTCGGCGGTATTGGTGAATTTCGGCGCGCCGGCCGCACCCGACGCGTGACACGCGGAGCAGACGGCCTTATAGACTTCCTCGCCGCTCTTGTAGACGCGCGGCGCGTTGGCGTCGCGAATTTCGACCTGCGCCAGTGGATGGATGCGGGCGGCGACTTCGGCGTCGGAGAGGGAGTCGGTGCCGGCGCCCGTGCGCGTCGAGTTATCGACGTAGACCGCGAGCAGAACGATGATGGCGATCGGCACAGCAAACCCGGCGATGACCGCGGCGATGAGCTGTGCAGGGGTTTTGATCGGGGCTCCGTGTGGTGCTTCGCTCATGCTTGTCTCGTCTCCGTGGGTATGTGAGCGGTACAGCGCGACGGCAACTTCTTGTTCTTTATCAGCCACGGACGATTATAGACGCAAGATTTCGGCGGCGGCGAGCGGCCCGAACGGTGTTCAGCAGGCGTTTACCCGAAGCGGGGCGGCCACCCGGATGGCTTCGCGGTGCGCCTCGCCGGCCGTCCGGTGGACGGTTCGGATGAAACCGGGTATCCTTGCGGTCTCTCGCTTTGGCGTTGCGGCCGTTCTGGTTGCAGTGCTTTCGCGTAGTTTCCCCCGTGGTGAAGCGCCCGTAGCTCAATGGATAGAGTACTGCCCTCCGAAGGCAGGGGTTGCTGGTTCGATCCCAGCCGGGCGCGCCAAGTCTGACAAGGGTTTCCGCCCGATCCTCTCCCCGCAAAACAGATGCCGACAGCCACTAGGGCCGCGCGAGGGCCGATCACGCCGTGGACGCGCACATCAGGACAATCTCGCGCTTTCTCGTCTGCGGGTCGATCACTGACTTGATGTCGTACTGCGTCCCGTCATGCGTTACCCGGTCGTCAGATCGCAGGCCCGCGAAGTAACGAATCCGAATGCGAGTCGTGACTTCGGACTGTTCCGCCCCTGCCGCGAGGTATTCCCGGCCGTTGAGCGGCTCGACCGACGCGGGGACAAGCCCGAGAGCCTGCCATTTGTCAATCGGCTGCCCTAGCTCATCCTGACCCTGTACGCGGCGCTCGATCGTTACTCGATGCCGTAGCTGACCGGCTCTCATACCGCCATCGCCCGATACGGGTTCAGCAGGCGCTCATAGGTCGGGTTCACGAAATACTGCCCGGCGGTCCCTTGCGCGCCCGCCTCGCGGTTCTCGTAGAGGTCACCCACCTGTAGCAGGATCGCGGCGCGCACTGGCGCGGGCATGTCGTCGCTCAGATCGACGCCGAGGTAATCCCACGCGGCAGCCGTCGCCGCGTCGATCATTGCCTGTACGGCGGCGTCCTCGATTCCGGCGTCCTGCCGGATGTGGTCAAGTGCTTCTTCAAGCGTGATTGCCATATTTCTCCCGTTGGTTAAACGAACGTGAATGCGCCTTCGTCGTAGGCGCTCGTCTGGTCGTCCTCATTCGAAATGAGGCGGCCGAGTGCCATCACGCCCGCCACGATGCCGTCGATTCGCTCGGTGCTCTTTGCCTTGCTCGGCTTGATGTTGCCCGCCGCGTCCTGCTCGGCGGCCACGTTGGACGCCATCCAGCGCAACACCGGGTTGCCACCGTGCGCGATCTCTTTGCCGAGCAGGCGCTTCTCCAGTTCCTTCGTCGGCGCGCTCATGCTCGCGAAGCCCTGGCCGAAGCCAACGATTTCGAAGCCGTCACCGGCCAGTTGCGTCGCGAGCTGCGTGGCGTTCCATCGATCGATCGCGATTTCCTTGATGTGGTATCGCTCGGCCAACTCACCGATGCGCAGGCGGATCGTGTCGTAGTCGATCACGCTTCCGTCCGTGGGCTCGATGAATCCCTGCTTGGCCCATGTGGGATACGGCACGCGGTCTTTCTTCGCCCGCTTCTCGATGTTCTCCGCCGGCACCCAAAAGAACGGCATGAGGTACACCGTGCCGCCGACAGGGAACGCCAGCACCAGCGCGCTAATGTCGGTCGTGGTCGAGAGGTCGAGCCCGGCGTAACAGGTCGCGCCCTCAAGCTCGGGAATGTCGCCCGCGCACGCGTCCCACACGTCCATCGACAGCCAGCGCGTGTCCTGCTCGGTCCACTGGTTCAGCAGCAGTCGGCGGAACGTGTTTTCGTAGCTCGGCATGGCCTGAGCCTTCTTGCATTCCTGCTCGAAGTACGATTCCTGAACCGAAATGCCGAGGCCCGGGTGCGCCTTGCGCCACGTCGCCGGGTCTTTCCAGTCGTCGGCATCGTCGGCGGCAAAGATCACGCCGAGGAACGAATCGTCCTGGACGATGCCCGCGTTGACTTTCACGGCGTGCTCGTGAAGCTCATAGCAGAGTGAGTGCCGGTCAAAGCCCGCCGTGGTGATCGCGAACGTGAGCGGCTGCCGGCGCGCGCCGGTCGAAGTGTTCAGCACGTCCCACAGCTCGCGATCGGGCTGGGCGTGGACCTCATCGAAAATGATGTCGCTCGCGTTGAGGCCGTGCTTCGTGTACGCCTCCGCGCTCAGCACCTTGTAACTGCTCGCCGTGCTCGGCACGGTAAGGGCTCGCTTGTACGCCTTCACGCGCTTGTCCAGCGCAGGGGACGTGTTGACCATCTCGCGTGCAATTTCGAAGGCAAGGCCGGCCTGATCGCGGTCGGCGGCGGCGCTGTACACCTCTGCGCCCTTCTCGCCGTCTGCCAGCAGCAGGTACAACGCGACGCCCGCCGCAATGGTCGTTTTGCCCGCCTTGCGCGGGATCTCGACATAGACCGTGCGATAGCGCCGCGAGCCATCCGCGCGCTTCCATCCGAACATCGGGCGAATGATGCGCTCGGCCTGCCAGTCCGACAGCGCGAGCGGCTGTCCGGCCAACTCGCCTTTCGAGTGCGTGAGGCACGTCGAGAAGAAGCGCACCGCGCGCTCGGCGGCCTCTTCGTCGTACCAGAACTCAGCGGAAGAATTCGTCTGCGGGGTCATCGTCGCCACCTTGAGGAACAACCAGCTTCGCGCGTGCGGCTGGCGTCAGGCCCAGCTCGGCGGCGTAGGCCCGCATCTGGCCGAGCAGCGCGGCGCGCAGCGGCTCGCCAGCCTTGACCGTCGCCACGATCTCGCCGTAGGTCAGGCAATGCGCCTCGACGGTCGCCGCATCGACGCTCGTAAGCACGCCGAGCCGATCAAGCTCGGGCACGATGCGGTCCCACTCCAGCCGGGCATCGGCGGGGAACCAGTCAGGGCATGCGCCGATCCGGCCGGCGGGCAGTGGCTCGCGGTCGTTCATTGGGCGCTTTCCGGGGTTCCCCGCCAGCTTTTTGAGCGCCGTTGGAGTGGGTTTATTTGCCATTTTCGTAACAAAAAAGCGAAAAACACTGAAAATCGTCAACTGCGGCGGCGTGCGCGACTCTGAACGTGCGGTCCGGGCCAGTTTGAAGCTCGCGATTTTGACGGATCGCGTAACAATGCTGAAAATTGCACATTCTTTAAGCAATCCGGCGCTCACTTCTCACAATGCGGGACGTTCCACGGATGCTCGGGGTCGAGCGGCATACCATCTGCATCGCAGCCACGCACCATGCGGCGGCCACCGTTCATCCATGCCCGAGTCTTTGCTGAGTGGTGCGAATGGCACAGGCCAACCAGGTTGCTGCGCTCGTTGTTGCTGGGATCGTTGTCGATGTGGTCAACATCGACAGCGGGCTCGATGCGCCCCTCGCGCTGGCACTCAGGGCAAAGCGGTTGCTCAGTCAGCACCAGACGCCGCAGGCGCTGCCATGCTGCCCCGTTGAGTGCTAGGGTACGTTGCCCCTGGCGTTGCTTGAGCGTGAGGTACTTGGGCTTGAGGGTTCGGGGCTTGTGCTGCTTGAGCGCGTTCGGCATCGGTCATCTTCGGCAGGTTTTCGAGGCGGCGGACTTCATCGACCGTCATCCATCGGTCACTGATCGCGTTGTGATAGAACGTTGCGCGAGCAACGGCATCACCGCGCAGCAGACCCTCGACGCTATGCTCCGCGAAGTATGTGCGCGCGCCGGCGTCGCTCAACAGCGAGCGGGCTGCTGCCTGCTCCCACATCACCAGATAGCGCCGCAGCGTCAGCGTGACGAACTGGCGCGCCAGCTCCACGCTGTTCGAGTAGTTGCCGAAGCGCAGATCACCGACCATCGTTGGCGGCATACGGAACAGGCGGCACACTTCCTCGACGCTGAATTGGCGAGCCTCGATCCATTCGGCGTCCGCGAGCGACATGCTGATCGTCTGGTAATCGACGCCTTCCTCCAGAATCGCCGTCTTGCCTGCGTTCGCGCCGCCGACATACTGGCTATCCCACGACGACTTGAGCGCGGTCCGCTGTCCATCCTTGAGTTTCTGCGGAAACTTCAGGATGCCGCTCAGCCGCGTGCCGTTGTTGAATGTCGCGTTGCCGTGGTCGCGCTCGGCGGCGGCCAGCTCCAGCACCTGACGCGCCGCCGTGATAGGCGACACGCCGAGGATTCCATCGTCGGTGCGGTGGCGCAGGTGCAAAATCTCGTCCTGCGTGGAGCGATACAGCTTGCCTTTGCGGTCGGTCCACTCGTAGCCGAGATTGCCGTTTTGGAGCAGCAGCACCGACATGCGGTCGGGATGGATCGGCCACAGCTCGCGTACCTGACCGTCCCAGCCGCGCACGATGCGCGCATAGGCGTTGCCGCGCAGCAGCACGCTCGCTTGCATCTGCTCGAGGAATTCGAGCGCGGTCTGCTGCGGGTTCGGCGTGTCGTGGAGCACCTTGTACAGCGGATGATCGTTCGCGGGCTCGCGGCCGTCATCGTCGGTGCGGCGATACAGGAACAGCGGCAGGCTCGCTATCGTTTCGCTGATCGACTGGACGCACGCGTACACCGTGCTGATCGACTGCGCTTGATGCGGGCTCATGCCGTTGCCGCGCAGCGTGCCGAAGTTCTGCCAGTAGTTGTCGCCATCGGCGCGGCGCTCGAAGCCGAGGCGATTCATCACGCGATCGACAAAGCTCATCGGATGGTCTCCAGCCAGAGGCGCGTCACTGCCAGCACGTCCGAGCCAGCGCCGCCAACACCACGCGGCATGCTGCGCACCGCCACACTCGTGTCGCGGTAGGCAGGATCGTGCGTCAGCGTCACCTCGCGCAGCTCGACGGCCAGCAGCTCGCGAACGAGCCCATTACTGCGCTGCTCCCACCGATCACCACCGGCAGCGACACGAAAGCCGAAAGAGCAGCCCGCAATGTCGCCGCGCTCTACCAGCACGCCAACATCGTTGCCGTAGCTCGTATCAGGTAGGTCCAGCTCGAAAGCCAGGCCGCTGTCATCCTCGCGCAGGCGCAGCGTGCCGGCCTGCGTCGTGCCGAGTAGGGAAAGGTCGTCATGGTGATAGAGCGCCCGAATGTTGACGCCCGCGCGCAGCGATGCCGCGAACGCGCCGGGCCGGATGATCTCGGTGAAGCCGCCGAGGTCTGCGGACGCGCTATTGAAGCGCGCCGCGTAGCCGCCGACCTTGCCGCGCGAGAGGGCGCGCAGCCCCTCACCTGAACGGATTTCGATTTCCATCTGCGCGCCCCCTGCGTTAGGCAATCGACACGTCATCGACGGAGACGAACGCCTCCGGGTGGCGCACGGCTTGATCGCACGTCATCATCGCGCGTACCAGCACGTTGCCCTTGCTGAACGCGTCCTGCGCATACGGGTTCACGAGAATGTCCACTTCCGACCAGATGCCGAGAATGAGCTGCGTGAAGTCACCGAAGAGCAGGCGGCCGGTTGCCGGCGTACCCGCCTTGTTCGGAACCTGATTCGTCGTCACCAACGGGTAGCCCGCCATCGACGTGCCGTCCGACAGATAGATGCCAGTGTTGGCCGCCTTCTGCGTTGCTGCGAGCACGCGCTTCACGCTCGGATTCGAGAGCCAGCGCCCACCGTTGACGTTCACGAGGTCGAGCTTCTCGATGATGCGCAGCACGCCCTCCCAATCCGGCGTCGCGAGCGAGGCCGTTTGGATGCCCGTCATGTTGAGCAGGCCGAGCGGCTGCTTCACGCCGTCACCGGACAGCAGCGCGGAATCGAGCGCCTGCCCCATCACCGCCGACAGGTCGTCACGCACCAGGCCGTTGATGTCCGGGCTCGATTGCTGGATGAGCTGGCGCGAGAGTTCCGTGAGCGCGCCGACATGGCGCGGCTTGAGCGTCACCGGGTCATCGAACGACATGCCCGAGGTCGAGAGCGATTCGTTTTCCGCCACCCAGCCGGCCGTCATGCCGCTCTTGTACTTCGGGATCACCACGTCGCCGCGCAGGCCCGTCAGCACGCGCGCGCCGAGTGAGCGCATCACCAGCGCGTTGCGCAGCGGGCCGATGAACTGATCCGCGCGGAAGTCGTCGGGAACGATGCCTGCCGCGGTGGTCGTGGTCTGTGCGTCGCGCTGCTCGACCGGGCGCGTGTCGAATGCCGCCATCGGCACGTAGAAGCCTTGGGCCTTCTTGCCCGTGCGGCGCTCGGTTTCCTGCGCGAATTCGGCGGCGGCGCCGTCGAGTGCGCGGCCTTCCATGCCGGCGCGGATCACGTCGAGCAGCACGACACGGCGCTCCACGTTCGAGAAGTCGGTTTCCGTCACGCGGTCGCCCGTCATGCGGCGTTCGAGGTCCGTCATGAACTGCGCGCGCTGCTCTTCGCCTTCAAGGCCTTCGATTTCGGTCTTGAGCGTGTTGAACGTCGCTTGTTCGTCCGCGCTGAGCGAACGCTTTTCGGTGTCAGCTTTCGCGATAACGTCGCGCATCAGCTTGACTTTCGCGGCCTTGGCCTCGCGAATTTCGTGGAGCTTTTTCATCAGAGAGTTACCCGTTCAGTTAAGGTAACTCTCCATATACTCCCTTTCTTTGGTAGTTAACAGAGAGCAAAAGAAGGTAAAACTGCCCTGAACTTCTGCTTACAACTCATGTAATATTTATACAACACCCGAGGGGTGTTTTTTAAAAAACGTATGTGAGAGAGGCCAAAGAAATGACGGTGTTCATGATTGGGTATGACCTGTATCACAAAGATGGCGCAGCCTATGACAATTTGGAGGAGGCCATCAAAAGTCTCGGTAGTTGGTGGCACTGCCTGGATTCGACTTGGCTGGTGAACATCACTTCGAACAAGGATGCTGGAACGATCCGCGACGCACTGAACGCCCATCTCGGCAAGGGTGATAAGTTGCTGGTGATGAAGGTGGCGACTCCGACGAACTGGGCGTCGTGGAACTTGCCGGACAACTGCAATCAATGGCTCAAAGATAACGCGTAGCGTTTGAGCGGTAGGGCATTCGTGGTGGAGTGCCCTACCTGGTGCGCGCAGATATTGCACCCTTTTGCGAGTCGATTTGCACCCCTGTGGATAACTTTCGCTGCGACGCTGGATAAATGCCATTGTTAGAATGACCGCCTAATCAAATGGAGGCCAACGATGGAAGCCGAACACATGAAAGCGCTTGGACTGGACCATACGATGAAGATTGTCCAGACGAGCTTCAAAAACCAGAGCCGCAAAAGCCAAGATACCGACATCACCGAATACGACGTATTCGACGCACAAGACAAGCTGATCGCGAAATGTGAGGTGCGTGAGTCCATTAGCATTTACCCGCCGCACGACAAGCACACAGCTTACGGAAAGTGGAGCGCAGACGGAAAGCAAATGGTTTGATCCGCACCGATGGCGTTTGAGAAATTCAATGGGTAGATGGTCGTTCTAGATAGTGTCCAGAAATTGGACCTGAAAGCGACGAAAATAGGCCCGAATAGCTCCAGAAAGTGGACTTAGAAACGATGCTCTAAGTCCAAAAACTGGACCTATTCACGCCGCCCTAAGTCCAGAAACTGGAACTAGGGGGGTAATTTTCTTCGGCCCCGCACGCCCTGGGTCAGTACGGCGGTGCGCATATGCACTGCGAGGAAACGCCGTCGCCGCGATGTCGAGGCCCTCCGTGATGTCGAGATCGCGCCACGTGAGCCCATACCACGCTGCCCGATTTGGCATTGCACCCTTGCGCGTCTCGCAGATGAATCCAGCCGACACAAGCTCATCTTTCGCAGACTTCAGCGTCGTTCGAGACTTCCAGCCTCGCAGCTTCATCTGCTCCCAAGTGCAATAGAGGTTGCCGTTGTTCGCACCGTTGTACTGAAACGCGAACTCCATCAATAGCTTCACGGCGCTACCCGAGAGGCCTACATAGGCCTCGCTCTCCAGAACCACGAACGGAATTCCGGCAAACCGGGTTCCGTCGCGTTTCTTGGCGTCGCTCTTGAACTTGGAGCGCGCCATATTAGATGGTATGGACGCCTCCCCCCGGCAACGGGTAAGGGAAGCCAGGCGACAGAGCGCATCTGCAACTGCCTGTACAGTGGATGCGTCGTGCCCATCAGCTCACGCAGGAGGTTTCCAAATGAAGA
>NZ_JAAGPS010000198.1:0-238 GCF_017105025.1 Paraburkholderia sp. Ac-20336
GTACTAGTGAGAACTGGCGAGGTGTCGTATGAGTTATACAAAGAGTACCAGTCAGTATGATAAATGGACTAGACTCGTAGCACTACGCACTCACACAGTAGAAGTGTCATATGTCGGGCACAGTATGATATACGGCAAGGTACATGCATTGGGAATGTAATATTTCAGGGGATGCATGCAGTAAACAACTAGTAGTGAGGACGGCGTATACAGATGATTTAGTTTGTGTTTTTTTTTT
>NZ_JAAGPS010000199.1:0-7977 GCF_017105025.1 Paraburkholderia sp. Ac-20336
CGCTGCGGCTCGTGCGCCCCGCCGTCGCGCTCGCCCCCGGCCCGGCGTGGCGCTATGCGCGCGTGTGCGGCTTCATCCCCGAGCATGGCGTGCCGCTCACCTATCCGCATCTGCTCGCGTTTCCGCTGCATCTGCTGATGCTGACCGACCCGGCGTTTCCGTGGTCCGCGCTCGGGCTCGTGCATCTGGCCAATCATGTGCGGCTGCGCCGGCCGCTCGCGTACAAGGACCTGCTGCGCATCGAGGTCGAATTCGGCGCGCTGCTGCGCCACGACAAAGGCCAGGCGTTCGTGGTGCGCACGCGCATCTACCGGCGCGGCGAGGCGGTCTGGGATGGCGACAGCGTCTATCTGAAGCGCACGGCGTCCGCCGCGGTGTCCACCGCAGTGTCCACCATCGGCAGCCCGCTCGAAGCGCTGACGCTCGGCCCCGAGCCGCTGCAACGCATCGCGCGCTGGCAACTCGCGCCGCAACTCGGCCGCGACTACGCGAGCGTATCCGGCGACTACAACCCGATCCACCTGAGCGCGCTATCGGCGAAGGTCTTCGGTTTTCCGCGCGCAATCGCGCATGGCATGTGGACGCTCGCGCGCGCCGCGTCGTCATTGCAGCCGCCGAAGCCGCTCGCCGAGGCGACGCTCGCCGCCGAATTCAAGGTGCCGATGCTGCTGCCCGGCGAGGCGTCGTTGTGGAGCGCGTCGCCGTCGCTGATCGAGCGCGATCTCGAAGTGCGCGACATCGCCGGCGACAAGCCGCATTTGCGTGCGCGCATGCAGTGGCGGCTGCAATGAGCCGGGCAGCCGCCATGCGCGTCATTTCAATCGTTCGCCTCATCCGATAACCGAACCGTCGGGCCATAACCGCAAGGAGCCGAGCATGCCCCACCCGCCACCCGCCGTGCGCCGCGTCGCCATCGTCGGCGGCAACCGGATTCCGTTTGCCCGCTCGAACACCGCCTACGCGAACGCCTCGAACCAGGACATGCTGACCTTCACGCTGCAAGGCCTGATCGATCGCTACGACCTGCACGGCGTGCGTCTCGGCGAGGTGGCGGCGGGCGCGGTCATCAAGCATTCGCGCGATTTCAACCTGACACGCGAGTCCGTGCTCTCGACCACGCTGGCGAAAGAGACGCCCGCCTACGACGTGCAGCAGGCCTGCGGCACCGGCCTCGAAGCCGCGATCCTCGTCGCCAACAAGATCGCGCTCGGGCAGATCGAGGCGGGCATCGCGGGCGGGGTCGATACCACGTCCGACGCGCCGATCGGCGTCAACGAGCGCATGCGCAAGATCCTGCTCGAAGCGAATCGCGGCAGGAGCACCGGGCAGCGCGTGAGCGCACTCGCGAAGCTGCGGCCCAGCATGTTCTTCAAGCCGCTCCTGCCGCGCAACGGCGAGCCGCGCACGGGGCTGTCGATGGGCGAGCACTGCGAGCTGATGGCCAAGCGCTGGAACATCTCGCGCGAGGCACAGGACGTGCTCGCCTGCGAGAGCCACCGCAAGCTCGCGGATGCGTATGCGCGCGGCTTCGTCAACGATCTGATGACGCCGTACAAGGGCCTCGCGCGCGACAACACTCTGCGCGCCGACCTCACACTCGAAAAGCTCGCGAACCTGAAGCCCGTGTTCGATCGCGATGCCGGCACGCTGACGGCCGGCAACTCGACGCCGCTGACCGACGGCGCCTCGGCCGTGCTGCTCGCGAGCGAGGCGTGGGCGGCCGAGCGCGGCTTGCCGGTGCTCGCGTACCTGAGCTGGTCGGAGACGGCCGCCGTCGACTTTTTCGACCAACAGGAAGGCCTGCTGATGGCGCCCGCGTACGCGGTGCCGCGCATGCTCGCGCGCGCCGGCCTCGCGTTGCAGGACTTCGACTTCTACGAAATCCACGAAGCATTCGCCGCCCAGGTGTTGTGCACGCTCGCGGCATGGCAGGATGACGAATATTGCCGCACGCAGCTTGGCCTCGCCGGTGCGCTCGGTGCGATCGATCGCACGCGGCTCAACGTGAACGGCGGCTCGCTCGCGACCGGCCATCCGTTCGCGGCGACGGGCGGGCGCATCGTCGCCGCGCTCGCGAAGCTGCTCGCGCAACTCGACAAGCCGGCCGGCAGCGCGCGCGGGCTGATCTCGATCTGCGCGGCGGGCGGCCAGGGCGTGGTCGCCATCGTGGAACGCTAACGCTACCGCCAGCACTCACACCGATCGACAGGAGACGACCGATGACCGAGCCGATGCCCCAGCCTATCCAGGCCCCGCCCCCGGCCGCCGCCGGGTCCGACGGGTCCGCCTCAGCGGCCGGGTCCACGCCGCCGCGCGCGCCGAATACCGACGGCATCTGGTACGCCTCGTATCCCGCGGACGTGCCGCATGACATCGACGTCACGCAATACGAGTCGGTCGGCCAGTTCTTCGACGAATGCATCGCGCAGTTCCGCGAGCGCGTCGCCTATGTGAGCGTCGGCGCGGAGCTGACCTACGGCGAACTGGGCCGCAAGGCGACCGCGTTCGCCGCGTATCTGCAAAGCGTCGGCGTGCAGCCCGGCGAGCGCGTCGCGATCATGCTGCCGAACACGTTCCAGTATCCGGTTGCGCTGTTCGGCACGATCAAGGCCGGCGCGGTGGTCGTCAACGTCAATCCGCTCTACACGGTGCGCGAACTCGCGCATCAGCTGAAGGACAGCGGCGCGCAGACGATCGTCGTCTTCGAGAATTTCGCGAAGACGCTCGAAGACGCGCTGCCGGGCACGAAGGTGCGCAACGTCATCGTGACCGGGCTCGGCGATCTGCTCGCGGACGGCCTCAACCTGAAGGGCCGTCTGCTCAATTTCATGCTGCGTCACGTCAAGAAGATGGTGCCCGCCTACTCGCTGCCGCAGGCGGTGCCGCTGCTGCAGGCGCTCGCGGCCGGCTATGCGCGCACGCTCGCGCCGGTGCGCGCAAGCCACGACGACATCGCGTTCCTGCAATACACGGGCGGCACCACCGGTGTTGCGAAAGGCGCGATGCTCACGCACCGCAATATCGTCGCCAATCTGCTGCAGGCGAAGGCGTGGGCCGCGGGGCAGTTGAGCGGCGAAGTCGAAACGGTGCTGACGCCGCTGCCGCTCTATCACATCTACTCGCTGACCGTGAACGCGCTGATCTTCATGGGACTCGGCGGACGCAACATCCTGATTGCGAATCCGCGCGACATGAAGCGCGTGATGATGATCATCCGTCACGAGAAGTTCACCGGCATGACCGCGGTCAACACGCTCTACAACGCGTTTCTCGACAACGAGGCATTCCGCAACCGCGACTTCTCGGACCTCAAGCTCGCGATGGCGGGCGGCATGGCGACGCAGAAGGCGGTCGCCGAACGCTTCAAGGCCGTGACCGGCAAGCCGATCGTCGAGGGCTACGGGCTCACCGAATGCTCGCCGATCGTCTCGATGAACCCGGTCGATCTGACCCACCTGCGCGACTTCGAAGGCTCGATCGGGCTGCCGGCGCCGTCCACCCAGGTGCGCTTTCGCCGCGACGACGGCAGTTGGGCTAACGTCGGCGAGGCGGGCGAGCTGTGCGTGCAGGGCCCGCAGGTGATGAAGGGTTACTGGAATCGTCCCGAGGAAACCGCGAAGGTGCTCGACGACGACGGCTGGCTCGCGACCGGCGACATCGGCGTGATGGATTCGCGCGGCTTTATCCGCCTGATCGACCGCAAGAAGGACATGATTCTCGTGTCGGGCTTCAACGTCTATCCGAACGAAATCGAGGACGTGATCGCCGCGCATCCGGAAGTGCGCGAAGTCGCGGCGATCGGCGTGCCCGATCCGGCGCAGGGCGAACGCGTGAAGGTGTTCATCGTGCGGCGCAATCAGACCCTGACCGCGGAACAGGTGATCGCCTATTGCCGCAAGAACCTGACCGGCTACAAGGTGCCGAAGCTCGTCGAGTTCCGCGACGAACTGCCGCAAACCAATGTCGGCAAGATTCTGCGCCGCGCATTGCGCGACGAGGAACTCGCGAAGCAGAAGTCGGCCTGACGGGAATATCCGCCGCGCGTGTTCGTTCATCATGACGGCCATGCGCCGGCGTCGTTGTATCGCTGTGTTGCTGTGTTGCCGCGTGGTTGCCCGCGCCATTTCTGGAGGGATTCATGAAACACGGCATATCCGCCCGTTCGCGCCGCCAGCGGGTTGCGTCGCGCATTGCCGCGAGTTCGCCGCACGACAGCGCGTACCCGCGTGAAGTACCGGCATATGGGCTCAGGGGCCGTCGGTTGATCGCCGCGCTGAAGCATTCGCTGCTCGCCTCGTTGCCTCGCGCGACGCTCGCCGCGGCCGCCCTGCTCGCACCGTTCACGATACCCGCCGCGTTCGCGCAAAACGACGACCATCCGCCGCCGCTCGACAGCGCGAGCGCCGGCACCGTCAAGCCGCCCACCACGCCGCTCGCGCGGGTCGGCAAGCTCACGCTCGACAGGCAGGTCAAATGGCTGCGCGCCGCGCAGCAAAGCGGCGCACTCGAAAAGCTCGACGACGCGCAACTGATCGCGCTGTTCCAGTCGCTCGATCCGCTCGCGTTGCCGCGCTACATCAAGGAAGGACCGAACGGCTATCCGTCGTACGAGTTCACGATGTCGCGCGCGGAGCGCATTCACGGCCAGTGGCCCGACAAGCCCGATCACATGCTGGTGCGGCTCGCGCACGATCCACTGCGGATCTACGCGAAGTGGCTGCCCGACGGCGCGCACGCGGGCCAGGAAATCATCTACGACGAATCGAAACGGACCGACGAAATGTACGGCCATCTCGGCGGCATCATGAACGTGCTGCCGGTGTGGACCTCGCTGACGGGCGCGCTCGCGCGCTCGCAATCGAACCACGAGGTGCGCGATCTCGGCACCGAGTACATCGCGGACCAGTACCTCGACGAAGGCCGGAAATACGCCGAGGCCGGCGTGCCCCGCTCGGCGCAGATCGACGTGAAGACGATCGACGGCGTGCGCGTCGTCACGTTCACGTTCGAAACGCCGACCGGCCAGCCGCAGTTCTATGCGAAGAAGGAAACGCTCGGGCTCGATCTGCGGCATCCGTTCTTCCGCACCGTCGAGTCTTACGACAACGAGGGCAAGCTGTTCGAGCGGATCGTGTTCGAAAACATTACGCCGCAGACGTTCGACGATTCGACTTTTGATCCGAAGAACAAGGCTTATCGGTTTTAGCGGGTGGTGTGTGTCGAGGTCGGGGCCGTATCGATGCGGTGCGGTGCAGTGCTCATGTCCGGGCCGTGCCTGCTCGATGCCTGCTCGATGCTTGTTCGGCCTCTGTCCGGCAGGTACCCGATGTTCGGCGGACAGGCGGCCAATCCGCGCGAGCGGCACGGCTCACGCATGGCGCGGCGTCAGCGCGAACGCCACATAGGCCGCTTGCGCGGGCTGCCCGACTCGCGGCTCGTGACTGTGTTCCACGAAGCGTCCCGTGCGGATCGCGAGATGCCGCAGGACGAAGTAGTCGGAGGCACGCGTGAAGCCGATCAGCGACGGCGTCGCGCGCAAGGCCGCGTCACCCAGCCAGGGTGCGAGCGCGGTGAACCAGAGCGCGCCGGCATCGTCGCCGGTCTCGAAGACCGGCAGTTGCAGATGCGCGGCATAGCGCGCGAACGATGCGCCGCACACGAGCGTGGAATCGACGATCGCCAGCGTATGCATATCGTTGCCGCGGTTGCCGAGGTTGCCGCGTGCGACGGCCTGCGCGAACCACGGCCATGCGCCGCCGGCCATCGTCGACAGCCATGCACCCGTGAGCATGAAAGTGCGTCGGTCCATCTTGCCTCACGCCATCACATACCGCTCGCGCGCTCGTGCGCAGTCGCGCTCATTTACCGCACCGTCACGTATATCCCCGCCGGTCGCGCCACCCGGCCGGCCAGATTCCCTGCTTGCCCGGCGCGAGAATGCCGTTCGGATCGAGCGTGTCCTTGATCGTCTCCGCGAGCCGCAGCAATGCGCCGTCGTTGAAGCCGTACTGAGCCGCCGCGAAATCCATATACGCGAGATGCGCGCGATATTCGCCATAACCGGCCGCGCGCGCATCGCTCATCAGCGAGCGCAGCAATTCGCCGGCCCGCTCGACCTGGCTCGCGTCGTCGCGATCGAAAATCGCCGCGAAAATGTGATGCAGATGCCGCGCGCCCGCCGTAAAGCCGCCGTAGTAGTCGAAGCCGTATTCGGCGGCGCGCGTCTTCACCATCGTGTACTGGCGCAGCGCATCGCGCCCCGTCGCCGGACAGATCGGCGCGAAGTCGACGTGCGCGCCCGCGCCGCCGCGCCAGTCGAGCATGCGAAACGCGGTCATCGCGGGAATGCCGGCCATGTTGCGGTCGCCGCCGCCCGCCGGTTGCGCGTCGCCGGCATAGCGCGCCGCCGACAGGCGCGCCTCGGGCACCCGCGCGAACGCACGCTCGATCGACGCATAACGCGCATCGATCAGCTCGGGCGTGCCGTATAGCGCGAAATGCAGGTTCCAGCGCCCGACGCCGAGCGTGTCGAGCATCGCGGTCAGCGCGCTCTCGGGCATCGCGCCCGCGCCGTCGTACCACGGCCGCCGTGCCGACAGACCCGCCGCGCGGCGCAAACCGCCCTCGATCACCGCGTGATTGCGGATCGTTCCGTCGAGCCGCAGCGGCCGCAGAATCTCGACGATCGCTTCCAGATCGGCCTCGTGGCGAAACTGGATTTCGCCCAGCAGATACGCGGGCGGCGCGGGCATCAGCCACACACCGAGCTTCGTGACGATGCCGTAGTTCGACTGCATGAACATCGCGTCGAACGAGGGCCCGTAGCCCGGCTGATACAACTGCCACGCGGTGCCGATCTCGATGCCGCCCATGCCGGTGCGCAGCACGTCGCCGTTGGCGAGCACGACTTCCATGCCGCATTGCGCGGCTGCGTGATCGCCGTAGTCGGTGTAGCCGAAGCCGCGCTCGAGCGTATTGCCGACCACGCTGCCCCAGCCGGCCGCGGGCGGGTCGATCCACAGCCTGTAACCCTTTTCTCGCAGATGCGCGTACAGATCGAAGTAGCTGACGCCCGGCTCGACGAGCGCATAGGCGAGCGTCTCGTTGACGTCGAGGATGCGGTTCATCCGCTGCAGATCGAGCACGACCGAGCCGGCAAGGCGCGGCGCCGCGCCGCCATACGCGAAATTGCGTCCGGTCGACACGGTCCACAGCGGAATGCGATATCGATTCGCGATGCGCAGCAGTGCGCGAATTTCGTCGACCGAAGCCGGCAGCAGCGCGGCGCTCGCGGCGAAGGCGGCGCGCTCGCCGGGCGCGAACGGATCGAGATAGGCGGCGAGCCCGGCGTCGGACGTCACGACCTGCGCATCGCCGACGACCGCGCGCCAGGCGGCCAGCGCATGCTCGAACTGCGCGGCGGACACATTGGGCGGCAAGGTCTGGGGCACCGCGTCTCCTCAAGATGCGAACGGCGGCGTGCGGGATTCAACGCACCGCCGCGTCATCGCTGCACCGCGTACGGCACACGGCAACCCGCGCCCGACACGGCACCATGCGACAGCGCCATGCGACGCCATGCAGCGCCTGCGCCGCCGCTACTGCTCGCCGCTCCAGGTCTCCGGCTTGCCGCCGAGCGCGCTGCATACGTCGATGGCGATCGTGCGCAGCTTGCCTTCCGCGATCGCGCCGGAGAGCGCGTAGCCCATGCCGTCGTTGACCCAGTAGAAGGTGCGCCGGTTGCCGTCGCGCAACAGCCGGAACGCGGTCTCGTTGCGCGCGATGCCGGTCACGTAGAGCGTGAGGCGCGCGCCGGCCGCGTTCTCGTACATGAACTGCGCGGCCGGCCCCGCCTCGCCGGGCAACAGCCGCCCGCCCACCAGCGCATAGCCGTACTCCTGCAGCGACGGCACCGAAAGCGGCCGGTTCAGCCGCTTCGACAGCCAGTTGATCAGATGCTCCTCTTCGCTCGCGGCG